>DAOVDY010000149.1 GCA_030669265.1 Desulfobacteraceae bacterium
TCATCATGGAATCGTGTAAAGCAACACCTTCTGCAACGATAACAAGAAGCATGATCCCAGCATCCAAGGCCTCTATAGCTGCGTTTTTAGCAGCCTTTCCCGGCACGAAGAGAACAGATGCATCAATTCGGTGTTTCAATGATGCTTCCTTTACAGTATTGTATACTGGAACACCGCAGACTACTTCTCCTGCAGCTCCGGGTCTGGCGCCGGCAACTATTCTAGTTCCATAATCAAGCATGATCTCTGTATGGAGTCTTGCCGCACTACCGGTTATTCCTTGAACTATGACCTTTGTCTTGCTTCCTGCGAGGATACTCATCGGTTTTCTCCATAATTTCTGCTGATATCTATAATTTTATTTATGGTCTCTTCCAGTCCTGATATAGCTTCGACATTAATCTCTTTAAGGATCCTGCGGCCTTCTTCTTCCCTATTGCCAATCATCCTAACCACCAAAGGGACCGTTAATTGATGGTCCCCTAAATAACGCTTAATACCTTCGGCCAGATTATCACACCGATTCAATCCGGCGAAGATATTGACCAGTATTACCTTAACTTTTGGATTTTTGTGGAACAGTTCAAAGGCCTTGTATATACCATCAGCATCCATTTGAGCGGTATCTAAAAAGTTGGCCGCTGATCCGCCTCGTTGCTGAATAAGATCGAGGATGGCCATGGTCAACCCTGCACCACTTGAAAGAATTCCGATATTTCCATCCATTTCAATATATGTCCAGCTCATCTCACGGCATATCTGTTCGGCATGAAACTCTTTTTCGCTTTTTCCTCTTCTCATGATGAGTTCTGGATGTCGAAACAGGGAATTATCGTCAATATTCAAGACTGCATCCAAAGCGATAATAGAGTCATTTTTTGTCAAGGCAATAGGATTGATCTCTGTTATTTCCGCGTCATAATCTCTAAAAATCTGGTAAAGCTTCGATACAAATTGTCTGATTTGGCTTTGAACGTTAAGATCAAATGCATTGAACGTTGATATTAGCGCGTCTAAATCCTCCTCCAAAATACCCCTGGAAATGCTAACAGGGACGTTCCTTATAGACTCACCTCTTCCCCTTGCAACTTCCTCAATATCCACGCCTCCATATGAGCTGGCAATTATAACTGGCTTTGCCATTGAATAGTCAACTGTTACTGCAAGATAGAGTTCGCTGGAAACCTCTACTTTCTCCTCAATGAGCAACAGCTCCACCTTTTCTCCCATGACGATTTTACCTAAAATGGATTCAGAATTTTCTATGGCCTCTTGTGGGTTCGAAGCAAACAGAATGACACCGGCTTTACCACGTCCTTTTACACCCAGTTGCGGCTTTATAATCACCGGCCCTCCAATCTCAGAGATGACATCGGCTGCCATCTTTGGCTCCTGTATAACCCTTCCCTTTGGAATCGGAAGCCCATACCTTGCGAATATTTCTTTTGCCTCATATTCATAAAGTTTCATAATACCCCGCCCTGAAATGATTTTTCCCTTAAAATTTCCCAATAAAATAAAATGTAATCCAATAGGAAACTAAATTGGAAAAAAATAATTTATTCTGAAAAAATAGCCGCTAAAATCTTTACCTCTTTATCTCCAATGCACTCCCCTCTGTGGGGGATGCTAGAATCAAAGTATATGCAATCTCCTTCCTCTAAGATGTGTTTTTCATCCCCAAGGAAAAACTTCATTTCCCCCTCTAAAACAAACATAAACTCCTCTCCTATATGATCAAATATTGTGTGGTCCCTTGCATGAGGGATTAAGGTAACTATAAAAGGCTCCATCTTTTTGTGATGTTTTTTATAGGCGATTGACTCGTAGTAATAACCAAAAAGTGTTCCATCACGTATAATAGGTTTTCTCTCGTCTTTTCTGACAATAGAGTAGCTAATGTCTTTTTTTTCACTATCGAAAAAATCGGAAATCTCCATCCCCAGAGCCTTAGAAATTTTACTGAGAGTGGCTATTGGGGGAATCTTTTTGGCATTTTCCAGCTTGGATAAATATCCTTTGGTAAACCCCGTTCTTTCACCTAGTTTTTCTAATGTTATTTTTTTTTCCAGCCTTATATTTTTTATCTTCTCTGCAATCCTGTTTTCTTCCAATGTAGAAATTTCTCCATGCGCCCTAACTCTCACATATCTGGTTCAGAAAATAATATGTATACTCTTGGGAAACTTTTGTCAAGTCTTTTTTAGGTTTTTTTCGCTGTGTCCATAGTTTTATATAACCACGTGTTTTCACTCCACTTTATACTGGGCCTTTTCTGGCCACCCCTCTGGTATTATTTGACCAGGTCTTTCTCCCAATCTCTTCTTGTCAGCATGCAATTTAGGCCTTTTGAAGTCTTCCCTGGGCTCTTTAGGAATCCTGCCATTGAGGATAGATTCAGACCTCAGTCTTCTCCCGATGGTCTTTTCCATCAAGGTGCCAAGCTCCAGAATCCTATCTATATTGATACCACTGATATCAATACGCATCTCATCCATCATGACACACATGTCTTCAAAGCTGGGCAGCCCTACCACATTTGGATCTTTGTAGTAATAAGCACCTGTGCCAGGCACAGGGGTTCTGTTCACGAAATTGGTCGGTTGACCTCCAAGACCTCCCAGGGTCCCCTCAAAGATCTCGATGCCTGCCTGAAGGGTGGCTAAGACATTTGCCAAACCCCAGCCCCGTGTCACATGAAAATGGGCTACATGCAGATCCGGATTAGGAATCTCATCCAGAAGCATGGAAAAATATCTGTATACCTGATCGGGCGGAGCGGAGCCGTCATGGTCTGCATGCTCAACATCATCAGCACCAATGGAAAGCCAGCGCTTGGTAAACTCAATGGCATCCTCAAGCCTTGTAGGCCCAGAAATGGGGCTCCCCCAGATAGTGCTCACTGTTCCATTCATCTTGATGCCAGCATCTTTGCATTTCTTTATGCACCTTTCCGCCTCCTTCCAGTAAGTGGGCAGGGTTGTGCCGCTATTTGCAAAGTGATGTTCCTCATCCGTGGAGACCATCATCAAAACCCTATCAGGGCCATATCCCTTTTCTTTTAGCTCAATGGCCCTGTCTACAGCAGATTCCCTGATAGTGATAGCGGTCCATTCAATGTCGTCTTTGTTTATGTTTCTTTTGGTCAGGCGCTTTTCAAAGATATCACTCCTGATCCCCTTGAACACCTCTTCGGCATCCATGAACTGTGGCATAATCCGTGGGTTTCCCAGGTTTGTGACCTCAAGCCTTTTCACACCCGCAAAGGCCAGCTCTTGAAGGTAATAAATCTTTGCCTCTGTAGGAATCCATGCCTCCTCGTGTTGAAGCCCGTCTCTCATTGTTATCTCAGCCAGCCTTACCTTTTTAGGCATCCTGTTATTTACCTTGAAAATGTCATATTCACTCATCTTTTTCCTCCTCTCTAATGCGGCCTTTGGCCGTTTTTAAATTCGAAACAAAAACCATTAATAAAGGGATCTTACCCCCTTATAGATCTTGGCAGCAGCATCTGATGCTGGGGGCATATGCTTTTTGGGTTTTGATAACTGGTTCTCGCAAAGCCAATGAAATAGTCTCTTAGATGTGGCATAGGGATAATCTCATCCACGAGACCGGCCTTTGCACAGTATACTGGCCTGGACTGGTCATAGTACTGCTGGGCAAGGGCATTCATCTTATCAATCACCGGTTCAAGGGGATGCCCTGCATCCTGTTCCTTGACCAGCCTCCTTGCAAAGGCAGCAGCGGAAGCGGTTTCCCCGTGCATAACGTAGATCTCAGTGGTGGGCACACCCAGGGTAAAGGCATTATTCCTGGTTGCCTGGGGCCCTCCCATGATGTAATGGGCAGCCGCTGTCCCTTTTCTCAATACAACACACATCATGGGAACATGTGAACTTTCAATGGAA
>DAOVDY010000217.1 GCA_030669265.1 Desulfobacteraceae bacterium
CAGATACCCCTTTATCAGGTGGCAGAGATTGGGTATGGAAAGGGACCGGTTGAGATAACCAGGGAGGATCAAGAGAGAAAAGTTACGGTAAAGGGAAATTACTTTGAAAGAGATTTGGGCAGTATTGTTAGTGACATCAAAGAGAGGGTGGCAAGGATAAGTCTGCCAGAGGGATATTTTGTGAAATTGGGAGGACGCTATCAGGATATGCAGGAGGCCTTCTCTTCGCTGTCGTGGTCGTTGCTTATAGCTATTATGCTGGTCTACATGATTATGGCAGCCCAATTTGAATCACTGGTGACACCCTTTGTAATCATGTTTACGGTTCCTCTGGCATTTATAGGTGTTGTATTTGGTCTATTTGCCTTTGAAAAAACCCTGTCTGTGCCTGCCCTTATGGGGGTTGTGATACTAACGGGCATAGTTGTTAACAATGCTATTGTTATGATAGACTACATAAATAGATTAAAAAAGAGAGGGATTGAGTTCAGAGAGGCTATTGTAGAAGGGGCAGCGGTTAGGATGCGTCCCATATTGGTAACAGCCATTACCACCATACTTGGAATGCTTCCAATGGCCTTAAGTCATACAGAAGGAGCGGAACTGAGATCACCCATGGCTGTGGCTGTAGCCTCCGGGTTGCTGTTTTCTACCTTTCTCACCTTATTTATCATCCCCATTGTCTACAGCATTGTTAACAGGGTTTCGTATAAGCGAGTTTAATAAAATATCGGTTACTGCTCAGGTTGTTCGGTTACAAATACCCTTTTATTCCTTCCCTGCCTCTTTGAGGGTATCCATAAATATCTTATAAAACTTTTCATGATCAGGGATGGCCTTGTTGAGTATTAGGCGTAACTTAGAAAGATCAGCAGGGTTTATTACAAGATTGGCACTCAGCATAAAGGCCATCATATTGTCCATGGTGTTGAATTTGTCGCTTAACAGAACCAGAAAGATCTTTCTTCTCACACTCATAGAAAGATGATTCAGATAATGAGTTACTGGGCTGCCTTCAAGGTTCTGTCCATCAAAACCATCAGAAAGGATAATCAGGGCAAAGTGATGAAGGCGGAGTTTACCCATTCCATCTTGTGCTGATGGGGCTACAATAGGTTTATATTTTAATTTCTCCAAAACAGAACTAATATCATTTACTTGCTTATCATCTCCATTCAACACGAGAGCCAATCTGGTTCCTTCCTCAAAGAGCTCAAGGGGGCTGCTGTCTTGCTCAAGTTCCTCTATCTCACTTGAAACTATATCTTTATCAGATTTTCTTGTGTCTACCTTTATTTTACCCTTACACTTTGGGCAGGCAATACTTACCACTTGATTGGGTGGCAACTTTTCATCCGGTATCTTGAATGCTGCCCCACATGAATCGCATGTCACATCCATAACTCACTCTCCTGTTTTATTTAGGTACTGTATAGTGAGACCACGCATGGATCATCACATTGTTTTTCCGTATTCCTTGTCTACCTCAAGTCCCTTTATAGATGTTGTCTTTTCTCCCTTGACTGCCTTGATGGAATCGATTTCCCTTCCCACGGCTGCCCTATGTGATGCATAGCCGAGAGCTGTTTCTTCAGTAATAAGGCCATTTTTATAATGTTCTCCAATGCATTGATCAAATGTCATCATATCAAAGGCTTGGCTATTGGCCATAATATCATAAAATGTATTTTCCTCAGTTTCGCCATGGAGGATAAGGTCTTTTACTCTCATGTTTGTACCTAATATCTCAAAGGCGGCCACGCGGTCACCCTGGATTTTAGGCATTAGTCTCTGGCATACTATCCACCTGATGGTGTCGGACAGCCGAATTCTTATCTGCTTTTCCTCAGCCGTGTCAAACATGCCGATAATCCTGTTTATTGTTTGCCCTGCATCCACTGTATGAAGGGTACTCAAGACAAGATGCCCGGTCTCGGCTGCAGATAAGGCTATCTCTACTGTCTCCCTGTCCCTCATCTCACCTACCAGGATGATCTTTGGTGCCTGACGCAGGGCAGCCCTTAGTCCGGAAGCGAATTCATCAAAGTCGGTACCCATTTCTCTCTGGTTAAATGTGGCAGTTTTCTGGGAATGGATGTATTCAACTGGATCCTCTAAGGTAACAACATGGGCTGATCTTTTTTCGTTTATCTCATTTAAAAAGGCAGCAAGAGATGTCGTCTTTCCACTTCCGGTAGCTCCGGTAACAAGGATTATGCCATTCAATACCTCTGTCATTTTGTAGAAGGCATGAGGAAGTTTCATTTCTTCAATAGTTGGCACCCTGGTTGCTAATTGTCTCATCACCACAGAATAGTATCCTTTTTGAGAAAATACATTTACCCTGAAACGTGCCTTTCCAGCCAACTGATATGATAAGTCACAGGAGCCCTCTGTGAGGAGGGTTTTGGTAAGTCTCCTATCATTATTAATTAGGTTAAGGGCAAATGTTTCTGCCTGAAAGGGAGTTAATCGGCCAACAGGAGGCTTAAGAGAAACGGGCTTCAATTCTCCAGATGATTCTACCTGAAATGGTTTGTCTACTGTGATATTCAGGTCGGAGACATTTTCATATGACTCCAGCATAGCCCCCAGGATATGATCTATCTGTTGTTTTCTCATTTCTATGCTCCTTTATGTTTAGACCTCTGTAAAATCTTCAGGAGGTTTTTTGAGAAATGGAAGAAATTTAGCCTTGTCGTTACATTTTGCATATGCCTCTTCTGCCCTGATCCTCTTTTTGGTTAAATGCTCCATTATAGAGTCATCTAATGATTGCATTCCGTGTTTCTTTCCAGTCTGGATAGCGGATGGGATCTGAAATGTTTTTCTCTCCCGTATCAGGTTTCTCACTGCTGGGGTGGCAATCATAATCTCGAGTGCTGCGACCCGGCCCATCGAATCCATGCCTGCTGTGTCAATCCTTCTAAACAGACTCTGGCACACTACAGCCCTGAGTCCATCTGACAAGGTACTTCTTATCTGTTCCTGTTGTTCGTTAGGAAAAACATCTATCATCCTATCCACTGTCTTGGCAGCAGAGGATGTATGGAGGGTGC
>DAOVDY010000011.1 GCA_030669265.1 Desulfobacteraceae bacterium
AGGAAACAGTCCCCCTTCTGTCCAAAAATCTCGCCCCTTGATTCTTACGTTTCTAAAACTTATTTGGCTATAACTGTGAAATCATCACGTCTGTTCTGAGCCCATGCCCCTCCGCCATGACCTAACGCAAGAGGTCTCTCCTCACCATAGCTTATGGTCTCTATCCTGTCAGGAGAAATCCCGAGAGAGACTAAAAATTTCGCTGCACTATTGGCTCTTCTTTCTCCCAAAGCGAGGTTATATTCGTTGGTACCCCTTTCATCACAATTACCCTCAATCCTTATATAGATATTGGGGTTATCTTTCAGTAATTCTGCTTTTGCTTTAAGGACAGCCATATATCCAAACATAATAAACGTTTTATAAAAATAAAAATATATCGACTCTGCTTCAGCCTTTGCAATCCTTCTTTCCTGCCAGGCCTTTTCCTTGGCCATCTTTGCCTCGGCTTCTCTTTGCTTAGCCATCTCCAATTCCTTGAGCTTCTCAAGTTTGGCTTCCTCTGCCTTCTTAACTTCTTCCGCTTCCTTTACCTCTTTGACTACAGGCTTTTCTTTCTCAACTTTTGCTACCTCCTTAGGGGGAGCTTTTACCTCCTTCTCTTCTGTTACCACTTGTTTTTTAGCACATGAGGACAGCAAAAAAATGGATGAGAATGCAAAAACTACGAGCGCTGCAATGATTAGATTCCTCTTCATAATCCTTTACCTCCTTGTTTTGAGTTTATAAAAATGAAACCTCACGTTATATAAGTGTGTACAACTATCATTTCTCATTTAGAAATTCAAGCATTTAGATACAAAATAATACTTATCTAACAAAAAAATGTTAATCATTAAAAATGTTGAACCCATGAAGGAGATAGTTGATCACCTTTGAAAAATGTTATTTGTCTCTGGTTTTGCCCATTTGCATTAGCAATAAAAATATGGTGGTTGCTACCTGTTCTTTTTGAACTAAAGGCAATATAACGCCCGTCTGGAGACCAACACGGATCCTCATTGTTGCCTTGATTGTGAGTTACACGATAAAGGCCCTCTCCATCTGGTGAAATAGTATATATATCGAAGTGACCATCTGCAGAACTAGCAAAAGCTATTCTGTCAAGTTTTGACCAGGCTGGTGAAGTATTATAGTTTCCTTCAAATGTTAATCTTTCTACTCGGTTAGTAATAAGGTCAAGAATGTATACCTGAGGCGATCCGGACCTGTTAGAAACAAAGGCCATTTTATTGCCATCAGGCGAAAAAGCTGGAGAGACATCAATCCCCCAATTTTTAGTCAGCCTCTTCAATATTTTACCTGTTAGATCAATTAAATAGATGTCCGGGTTTCCACTAACTGTAAGTGTCAGTGCAATCTCTCTTCCATTCGGTTTCCAGGCAGCAGCAATATTTAGCCCTTTTCTATCTGAAATCTTTGTAACTGATTTCTTGATCATGTCATGCATAAAAAGCATCGTTCTTGAATTACGGAAAGAGGTATAAATCATCTTGTCCCCTAAGGGAGATAATCGTGGTGAAATAGTAATAGTCTTGTGCTGTGTTATTTGTTCCACGTTATGTCCATCATAGTCAGATATATAAATCTCTTTATGCCCAGAAGAAGTTCCAACAAAGGCTAACTTGGTTAAAAATGGTCCAGAATGTCCGGCCAATGTAAGCATAATATCGTTCCCAAGGCGATGCATTAAATATCTTGAATGCTCAACTAACCCTAATGCCCTTTTCCCATAAACTTGTCTGCCAGAGAAAACATCAAATAATCTGACCTCAACTTTAAGCTGCTTACCTATACAACTATAACCACCTTTTAAGAGGAGTGTAGCCCCAATAACTGACCAATCCTTAAAATGAATGGTATCATCTGTAATCCCAGACTGTGGGCCTTCAATAAAGGAATCCTTATCCAGTGGCTGAAAATAACCACTGAGATCAAAATCGTTGGATATAATTCCGGGAAGTTTGCTTCTTAGGTCTGGGTGTTCATTTTTTTTACCCATGTACTTAAAATCAGGTATAGCAATAGATATCTTCCTCATTGAGGGGGAAGTTATATCTATGTAAAGCCGTGCCTCTCCCTCCCTTTTTTGTAAAATAATGCCTACACAGAGAACCAAAATCCATATAACTATCGGAAGGATGGTCCTATTGTTGAACAAGGTCTTTGAGGCTAAAATTGATTTCAACTTCATCATAACTCTTTAAGTAGCCAGGTGGAAATTCAGGGAGAGGATCTGATCTCTCAATGGCCTTCAGTACAGAATCATCAAAGAGAGGGTTGTTGGATTTTTTCCTAAACCAGGCCTTTAAAATTTTTCCATCACTTCTTACAGTAACTATAATTATTGCTTCAGGGGGTTTCTTGCTTTTTATATCAATAAGGGCAACCGGGTAAGACCAATTATTTTTGATAGCATCTTCGATCTTCATCTGATAAAGCTGAATACCTTTACCTATACCTGAAGACATTCCAAATATTCCGCCCTTTCCTCCTTGAAAAAGAGTATTCATGCTTCCTTCAGGTTTATCCAGGGCCTTTTCGTATTGGCTTATCTTATCATTTTTTACCTTTCTTTCGATCTGCGATAGGGCCTTTTCGAGGTCATCCGTCTTCTTCTCTTTTACCTTTTTTTCTATCTTCGATATAGCCCTATCAACAAGCTCTGAAGCAGAAAAATCCTTCTTTCTTTCTCTGGCTATAGGCTTTGAAGAAACCCTTTTTGCTAAAACAGACACAGTCTTTTTTTTCTTAACAGCTATCCGCCGGGTCTTAGTCTTTACTATATGAGGTTTTTCCTTTCTCTTGGCTATGTTTGCTGAACTTTTTCCCTTGACACCGCTTTCAACTCCTGATGGAGGCCCAACTAATTCAACATGATATACCCCCTCCTCTATAGATGGAAAGTGGGTATTTGTTTGTGGAGTAAAGAGGAACGTAGAGAATATCACTAAATGAAAACAGAAAGATAGGGCCATCATCCTGACCCATCTCTCTTCCTTAAAACTTGAATTAACCATAGACCACGTGGCTGTCATTTATGCAAAGGCTCGGTTATCATTCCCACTTTTGTAATTCCAGCCTCTTTAACCTGAGACATAACCTTCATTACAAAACCATAGGGCACATCTTTATCAGCCTGTAAGAGGATCTCCTTTCCTGCTCTATTAGCAAATATTTTTTTTAGCTTTCCCTTGAGAGCATTAAATGAAACATTATAGTTTTCAATAAAAATGAGCCTTTTTTTGGTAATAGATAAAATTAAAGGATCTTCTTTACTCTTTATGCTTTTGCTTTCCGTTATGGGAAGATTTACCTTGACACCATGAATCATCATAGGTGCTGTCACCATAAATATAATCAGCAGTACCAACATAACATCAACGAGGGGCGTTACATTGATATCTGATATTAGATTTGGTCTACCTTCTCCCACATCCATTACTGTTCGCCTCTTGACTTTTCAGTTAAGGCTCTTCTCGTTAACCCTTTTTCCAATGAACCTACAAAGTCAGAGATAAAATTCCCCATCTCTGTTTGAGATGCTCTTGTCCTATTGGTAAAATAATTGAAGGCCACAACAGCAGGTATAGCTGCTGCCAATCCTGCTGCCGTAGCAATGAGGGCCTCGGCTATACCAGGAGCCACAACTGCCAAACTAGCAGAACCTTTCATGCCTATGGCTCTGAATGAAGTCATTATACCCCAAACAGTTCCAAACAGCCCGATAAAAGGGGAGGCATTTCCAGTAGTTGCCAGGAAGGTGAGCCCCCTTTCCAAACGAGAGCTTTGAGCAAACAGGGTCTTTTTAGCAGCCCTGTGCACATAATCCACAATCTGTTGTTGTGATTGAAAACCCTTATCTTCATCAGGATTACCTTGGAACATCTTAGATCGGTTAAACTCTGCATAACCAGTCCTGAATATCTTGGCTAAAGGACTAAAATTAAATATCTTGCTCTGCAAATATACTTTGCTTATCTCTCGGCTGGAGGAAAAAAGTTCTAAAAATCTTTCATTTTCATCTTTGAATTTCTTAAGCAATCTTAATTTCATGAAGATTATGGTCCACGAAGTGAGAGAGAAAAAGAAGAGGAGTAAAAGAACAAATTTTACCATTGGACCAGCATGCAATACCATTTGGATAATATCGTTTGCAAAATGATGTGACATTATAACTAACCCTAATTAATGTTCATTAACTTTTATTACAATACTTAAATTAAACCGCCAAAGTCAACTGAAATACAAATGCCTAAAATGCCAAGACAGTAACAATTTTACCTTTTACTATGCCTGACTCTTATGATAATAATAAACATTAATTTAACAACTTTGTAAACATCTTACAGATAAATCCATTAGTACTGCTTATTAAGAGATAAGAGATGTATAAAAGAGAAATATCACCTTCTTTTCATGAAAGAAGGATGTCGGGATGCCTTGCGTGTGGAACGAATGATATTAAACCAGGAAGGCGGTATTGTTCAAAGCAGTGCAGACAGAAACTAATATGGTCTCTTTCTCTTTCTAAGGGATTACTGCAAACTCTTAATACACGATATGCAGTCTTTTCATTTACCGAACGTTTTGTTGTCCTTGATGTTATGCCTGCCTGGTCAAATAGAATATCAAGATTTATTTATAAGAGAAAACCGGGTTACTCTCCTGCTCACACACTTAAAGAACTCACACTTGAAGCTGGCAAGGAATGGTATAAAAAAAGAAGCAGGCGACTTTCTCGTAGTTTTGCATCCCAATCGATTCTTGAAGAAAACATTGAATACAGTATCGACCCTGACTCAATTAAACCAAATGCGCACAGAATTCCAAAACTATCCGCTGATCAGAAAAAGGGGCTTAAGCATCTTAATATGCATATGAAAACATTAATGTTTGGAGACTATGTCAAGGAAATAAAAAAAGCCTACAGGGGAATGGCAAAGATTTATCATCCTGATAAAGGTGGTGATGGTGATAAGTTTAAGGAAATAAACAAGGCCCATGAGCTTATGCAACAATGGATAGAGGATCCTAAATTCCAGTTAAACAATAAATTGCCCGGATGCTGGTCCTATAATGGTTATACAAACAGATGGTCACCCCCTTTATGGCAATAATTATTCTCAATATGAGCCTTTGAGGGATGCAAGAAGAATCTTGGAGCCACCGAGGAGATTCGAACTCCTGACATCCTCATTACGAGTGAGGTGCTCTGCCATCTGAGCTACGGTGGCCTTTTTATTTAATATTTATACCTTTTTTTATAAAGAGTCCAACCTTTTTAGAGATCAAAAAAGATGAAAAAAGCAAAAGATTATCTGATATTCCCATTAGATGTTCCGACTTATGACGAGGCAATCCGGTATGTAGAACTCTTAAAGGAGTATGTAGGCATTTTCAAAGTCGGCCTGGAGCTCTTTGTCAGTGTTGGACCAAAAATCCTCAGCGCAGTTAAAGACAGGAGTGATGCAGGGATATTTCTTGATCTAAAGTTTCATGATATCCCTGTTACTGTTAAAAGCGCGTTTCTGGCCGCAAGTGCCTATGGAGTAGCCTTTACGACCGTGCATTGCGATGAAGGGGAGGATCTTCTACGCTCTGTTGTTGACAATAACCCTTCCGGTGTCAAAATATTGGCTATCACAGTGCTCACCAGCCTTGCAAGCAAAAATCTAAAGGAGCTAGGCTACCAAGATAGATACATTGCAGACATTACAGAACTGGTTATGCTTAAGGCCAGAATGGCCAAAGAGGCTGGCTGTTCCGGTGTCGTGTGTTCTGGGCTGGAAGTCGAAAAGGTTAAGGCTGAATTAGGAAAAGATTTTATCGTTGTTACTCCTGGTATCAGGCCACAGTGGTCTATGGTAGGAAAGGATGATCAAAAGAGAATTATTACCCCTGATCAAGCAATAAAAATGGGGGCTGATTATATTGTGGTTGGTAGACCTATCCGGACAGCAGAAAAACCGATTGAGGCTGCAAAAAGGGTCCTGGGTGATATCGAAATGGCAATCTCTCGATAGATGGCTTCTCGCCACTGGAGGCTAAACCACATAAACAGGTATCTTTGCCTTAGCCAGAACCTTTCTTGTGTTACTTCCTAAAAGGCGTCTGTCCCCTGGTTTTCCTTTGGCTGATACAACAATAAAGTCATAATTGCCACTTTCTGCTTCTCTCAAGATCTCATCTGCTATCTCACCTCTTGCAGTTTTTGCCACTGCATTAATACCAGCCTTTTTAAGTATCTTCGCACCACTTTCTGCATATTTAGAGGTATTTCTGGTCACAGCCCGATCTGTATCAATGGTCACTTCAGACATCCTAAATTCTGCACCAAGCATCCTGTCTATGAGAGCATGTGATGGACCCACACTTAAGACAGTAGCATCTGCACCTAATTTAGTGGCTAAGGATGTAGCTGTCCGAATAGCGTTTTCTGATTTTTCACTACCCCCAGTACAAAAAAGTAACTTCATAGATCAATCCTCCCTCTTTGAGTTTGTTGGATTTATCACCTTTCTAGGATCTAAATTGGCTAAGAGCAGCAAACAACGCTAGGCAAAAATGACTCAGCCTCCATACACACTGATAAACCATTTCAGTTTACCATATTTATCTCTTACGCCAATACAGAAATTATGTAACTATTCAGCCACAGATTCACACAGATAAACTCAGATAGCTTTAAATACAAAGAAATCACAGACTATTAAATTTTGGCCGAAAACCAGAATTCAAAAGGTTTGTATATATGATAATAAAAAAATATCAGCGATAATCAGCGTAGATCGGTGGCTGAATAGTTACGAAATTATCGTATAATACATCTCTGGACAAAGCCTTCCATGATTTCCTTAAAGCAGTCGAGTTCTTCATCTGTGCAACTTTTCATATCTAAAAATGTAGCATCTAAAGTCTTAGAGGGAACAAACTTTTGCAAAACATATAACCGCGAGTTTTCTATTAACTGACCGATCTTATAAAAATCATCCTTTTCAAAAAGGGCTTTTACAACAGTAGTCCTGAACTCATAATCCAATCCTGAATCCATAGTCAATCTGATACTGTCAAGAATCTTCCTTGTATCTATCTTTGTCTTTATTGCTTGATGGTATTTATCCAAAGATGCCTTTATATCCATAGCAATATAATCTACGGATTTTAACTCAATTATCTTTTTTAGCCTTGACGGGAAACTCCCATTGGTATCCAGCTTAACCAGATACCCCAATCTCTTTACCTCCGACACAAAAGTACTTAAATCACTTTGTAGAAGAGGCTCTCCACCAGTTATGGTCACAGCATCAAGCTTTCCCTTTCGCCTATCCAAAAATGACAGGATCTCGTCCTCTTTTAATTCAATGCCAAATTTTTTGGGGTCTACCAGTTCTGGATTATGGCAGTAAGGGCACCTGAAATTACACCCCTGAGTAAAGACAATAGCACAAATTTTATCTGGATAATCGATTAGGGAAAATTTTTGAAATCCCCCTATAATCATGTCTCAAACCTTAAACATCTTTCTCTCTTGAAATTCCTCTTGCTTTCCCTTGTTCCACTGTTTCAACGGCCTGAGATAACCGACCACCCGGGAATACACCTCACATTCTGTTCCACATTTGGGGCATACACTCTGCTCTCCGTTTAAATATCCATGAACAGGACAGATACTAAACGTAGGGGAAAAGGTAAAATAAGGAAGGTGATAATTTTCGCATATTGTTCGCACCAATGATTTAACGCTACCAGAGTTGGAAACCCTCTCGCCTGCATAAATATGAAATACCGTTCCTCCGGTATATTTTTGCTGAATACTATCCTGCAAATCCAGGGCATCGAAAACATCATCAGTGAAGTCAACTGGTAGATGAGTAGAATTGGTATAGTAACATTGGTCTCTATCTCCGTTGCCTGCAGATATTATGTCAGGATATCTTTCCTTATCAATCTTTGCCAAACTGTATGAGGTTCCCTCAGCAGGGGTAGCTTCAAGATTATAATTATTTCCTGTCTCACTTTGAAAACCTAGTAAGACCTCCCTCATGAAATCTAAAACATTTAAACTAAATTCCTTCCCCTCTTTATCACCAATAGTCTTGCCAAGAAAATTTTCACAGGCCTCATTCATTCCAACAAGCCCGATAGTTGAAAAATGATTCTTCCAATATTCATTGAACCGCTTCTTCACATTTCTTAAATAATATTTGATGTAAGGGTAAAGACCCCCGTCTGTGAATCTCTCGAGAATTTTTCTCTTGATCTCCAAACTTTCTTTAGCCAGGATCATCAAGTCTTTAAGCCGGCTAAAAAATTCCTTCTCACTGCCGCTAAGATACCCTATTCGCGACATATTAATTGTCACAACACCAATCGAGCCTGTCAAAGGATTTGAACCAAAGAGTCCGCCTCCTCTCTTTTCTAATTCACGATTATCTATTCTCAACCTACAACACATACTTCGAGCGTCCTCTGGGTTCATATCTGAATTTACAAAATTAGAAAAATAGGGAACCCCGTACTTGGCCGTCATCTCCCACAGGTTACTAAGAACAGGATTTTCCCAATCAAATTCTTTGGTAATATTGTATGTCGGAATAGGGAAGGTAAAAACCCTTCCACCAGCATCTCCCTCTGCCATAACCTCTAAAAAGGCCTTGTTAAATAGGTCTATTTCTTCCTGAAAATCCTTATAGGTAACATCCTGTGCCTCTCCTCCGATAATAACACCTTGATCTGCATAGTATTCAGGGACAGTAAGATCCAGTGTAACATTCGTAAAAGGGGTCTGAAATCCAACCCTTGTGGGCACATTAATATTAAAAATAAACTCCTGCAGGGCCTGCTTTATCCCAATATAGTTTAACCTGTCGAATCGTATGAAAGGTGCTAACAAAGTGTCAAAGTTGGAAAATGCCTGAGCACCTGCCGCCTCTCCTTGAAGCGTATAAAAGAAATTTACGATCTGTCCCAATGCACTCCTAAGGTGTCTGGCGGGCCCGCTTTCTACTTTACCCCATACCCCTCTGAATCCTTCCACCAGCAAGTCAAAAAGATCCCAACCAACGCAGTAAACAGAGAGAATGTTTAAATCATGGATATGGTAATCACCTTGTATGTGCGCTTCCCTGATCTCTGGAGAATAAATTTCATTTAACCAATAGACTTTGCTAATCTCTGAGGAAACATAATTATTCAATCCCTGCAGAGAGAATGCCATATTACTATTCTCATTAACCCTCCAATCTGTCTTATTTAAATATTGATCCACCAATGCAACGCTCGCCTTATCAGTTATTTCTCTTATTCTTGCATGCTGTTCTCTATAGATAATATAGGCCTTGGCAGTTTTACGATATGTAGAGGAAAGCAAAACCTCCTCTACAATATCCTGAATTTCTTCTACTGTTGGGGGCTCCTCCCCAATTACCTGAGTAGCTAAATTTAAAACCTTGATGGTAAGCCTTTTAGCTACCTTTTCATCAAACTCCCCTGTTGCCTTTCCAGCCTTGGTAATGGCATTTGTAATCTTTTCGGCCTTAAAGGCCACCTTTTTGCCATCTCTTTTCTCTATCTTAGTAAACATGGTATCTTCTCTCCATTTATGTCTTCATTCGACATAGGTTGACTTAATAAATTCTGCAATTCTCTCGGTCCCATCCAAAATCCTGAGTACAGGCAGGCACAAAATATCGTGAGTCCAGAAAGATTATCCTTTTTACCCTATCTTCCATCATCTTATATATAGGAGGCCAACTTTTCAGACAATGGTTTCGTAGCTATTTCTACAAGATGTTGTATTAAGATATAGTTGATATCCAATATAAAGTCAATATGGAAATAATGATAATAGAGCAGCTACACGCACTTTCTTTTCTTTATCAGTTTCCTGGGTAGGTTTTAAGGGATGGGAACTGGCAACCTATATTTTCAGCTAAATAAAATTAATACCTTCAAAACCAAGAGGAAGGCGAGCAAAAAATGTGTCAAGATCCAGGGAGGGTCGTCGATATAGACGACCCATAAACCGATATGAGTTTAATATTCATTCGTTACCCTAAGAAAAACAGATCTACCGGCTCCAGGAAATCCTTCTACAGTTGATTTTCCAGTGTCT
>DAOVDY010000057.1 GCA_030669265.1 Desulfobacteraceae bacterium
GATACTCGATGTATATACCCTGCAAAGATCTTTCGCAAACCAGGATGGACTCGATGGGAAAACAATTTTGATGTGCGGGGATCTTAAAAGGGGAAGAACAGTACGATCGTTAAGCTACTTGATGAAAAATTTTGAAGATATCGAAATCATCTTTGCTTCTCCCAAGACCTTCCAGATGAAAGAGGATGTGTGCAGTTTCCTGGAACGATATAAAATCCCGTATCATGTTGAAACTGAGGCTCTCGAAAATGTGCTTTCTAAAGCCGATGCAATTTATATGACCAGGATTCAAGATGAGCACGATACTAGTGCTGGTGATTCAGGCAGGGTTGATACTTCCAGGTTTAAGCTTCGACCCTCTGACATGTCTAAAGTAAGAGCAAACGCAGTTATTATGCATCCTTTTCCGCGAAGAGACGAAATTGATGTAGCTATCGATTCTGACCCAAGGGCCATGTACTGGCGGCAGGAGCGAAACGGTATGTGGACAAGGGCGGCTTTAATCGCATATATATTTAACGTTCATGAGGAAATACTAAAGTACTGAAGGAGTGGATGAGGATGTCTGTCTCTATTAGATTGCTACATGCCCCATAGGTATGAAAAAATGTGGCCTGCCCGCCCGATTATATCGGGGTAGGCGGACTTCAGCATTTTACGTCATTTGCCATTATGTATCACCTAACGCGGTTTCTCTCCAGTGATAGGGCTTTCTTTTTCGTAAAATAAGATTATGCGCCTTTAGCCTCATGGCGATGATATTAATAAACCCTGAAGTGTCTATGGCATTAAATCCGCCTTCGATTTCCATGCTGGAGAGCGTTTTATCATACAGGGAAAAAGGTGAATCTCTTCCGATAATGGTAACGTTTCCCTTATAGAGGCAGACGGAGACCTTGCCGTCAATGGCTTGCTGGCTCTGATTAAAGGCGGCCATTAAAAAATCAACTTCCGGGGAAAACCAAAATCCATAATATAATAACTCTGAAAATTTGGGAATGAGACTGTCTCGTAGATGCATTACCTCCTTATCCATAGCTATGCCTTCAAGGTCTCTGTGGGCCTTCCAGAGGATGGTCCCTCCAGGTGTTTCATACACACCTCTTGATTTTATGCCGAGGTGTCGATTCTCAACCATATCAAGACGTCCGATCCCGTTTTGACTACCCAATTCATTCAAATAAAGAAAGAGGTCTAAGGGTTTTTCCTTTACTGTGCCGTCATCTTTATTAACCACCTTGATCGGGTTGCCGCCTTTAAAATAAATATCAATGATTGTCTCCCTATCCGGGGCATTTTTAGGCGAGAGTGACATCGAAAAAATATCTTCAGACGGCCTATAAGTCGGATCTTCGAGTACTCCGGCCTCATGGCTGATGTGCAATAGATTTTCATCTTCGCTGTATGATTTTGCTTTGGAGGCCTTTACAGGGATGCCCCATTTTTGGGCATAATTGATTAAATCCGTTCTGCCTTTAAACTCAGAAATAAACTCCGGGTCTCTCCAGGGCGTAATGCACAGGATATTTGGGTTCAAGGCATAGCATGATAGCTCAAAGCGCACCTGGTCGTTACCTTTCCCTGTTGCGCCGTGCGAAACGATAGAGGTTTTCTCTTTCATTGCTATTTCGACTTGTCTTTTTGCAAGAAGTGGACGGGACAGGGCTGTACCCAACAAGTATCTTCCTTCATAGGCCGCATTTGCCCTCAGCGCAGGATAGATATATTTTACAATAAACTCTTCTCTCAAATCTTCAACATATACCTTCGAGGCGCCAGTATGGAGCGCTTTTTTTTCGATCGCCTCGAAATCTTCTTTTTGACCTACATTTCCAACAAAACAGATTACCTGGTAGCCCTTGTTCATTAGCCATTTTAAAATAACAGAGGTATCCAGCCCACCGCTATAGGCTAAAATTACCTTTTTTTGTTCCATACCAATTTCCTTTCTTTTTTAATAAAATCTATACTGTCTTTTCTAATATATTGACGAATTCGTTTTCAATTCTTTTTCTGTTTTCATCGGTATCAATGATGATTAATATGGTATCATCCCCAGCAATGGTACCGAGTATTTCCGGTAACCCAAGACGATCGATAATCACCGCCACGCTGTTGGCATTACCAGATGAGGTTTTTATCACGATCATGTTGTTGGTGGATTTGATCTGATTGACAAAATTATCAAACACGACTCTCAATTGGTCTTTCAGATCGTTTTCCGATGCCTTTTTAAGGATTTCGTATCTATAACGCCCTGCTTCGACTCTCACTTTGACGACATTGAGTCTTTGAAGATCCCTTGATATGGTTGCCTGTGTCGTCTCAATTCCACTGTTTTTTAACTCATTGAGCAGGTGAATTTGATCAGAAACGTCCTGCTCAGAAATAATTTTTTTATTACCTGAAGCCGTATTTTTGTAGTATAATCATTCATAAAACCTGCATATATATACTATTCTTATTACTGTAAAGCATTTTGATGTATATTTTTTGTATATTTTAGTACAAGGTTACCCATATATGCTATAACTGGTTGAAAAATGGGCAAAAATTTATGTAGTTATAAGGATAAGCTCTTTGGATTTCAAAAGATTGAAAGCCGGCGAGAAAATGTCTTTTTCACACAACAAAAGTCCTCAGACAATAGTGTCGAAAGAATCGGTATTTAGCGTTGAAGCATCAGTGCAGGAGTCTGGTGATAGAAGGAAAACAGTCTGAAGGGAAGGGCAGAGAAGGAAGAAAGCGCTATTCCCTCTATTGCTAGGCAACTAACACTAAAATAAATATATCTGGTGACTGTCCGGGTTTTTGCCAAAGAAGGTAACATCATCAATTTTGTCTACCTTTGGTCCCCGGCAGAGGGTATAAAGTGTCCGCTCTATTCCTATACCCCCGCCATAGGTATCTGGAAAGGCTGATCTTCCTTTATCATCTTTCATGCTCGCTGCTAACAGGAATGGCCCATATCCACCGAGCTGATTGATGTTTTCAATATTCCCCTCCACTATAATAGGTTTCACAGGGATCACCTTATTATCCAGGAGCCGTTCTACAATCGGCTCATAGAGCCATTCCCTTATGCCACCGGAAAGCAGCTCCCGTGCTTCAGTCTGCTCACCGGTATCCCTGATAATGCTTTTGGCACAGATGTCATAGTTATACACCATGTCAGATGTTACCTCACCTGCTGTTATCTTTCCATCAGGCTTCAGGTAAGGGTATATAAGATCATAATTCTCTCTTGGTATGCCGGTAATCCAGAAAAACTGTGATGATGTCTCTTTTCCTACCCCTACTTCATATTCTTTGAGACTGTATTTCTTTTTCGATTGATCATAGGCAAAGGCAGGAAAGGGCTGTTGTGGGGCTTCTATAGCAACCCCAAGCTCGGTAAGCTCCTCTTTGTTTTTTTCCGCTATCTTTGCCATACTGTGGATGAGCATCCTTTCAAAGAGATCTTTGGCAGTGGCAATATCCTCTTTAAGAATCTCTTTTACCTCGTCTGGCTTGGAGAGATAGGTCTCAAAATCAATACCCCGATTTCTCCTCACCTCTATATCCATCTGGCTAAAGTCAACGATATACTTTCCCCTCTGGATCCTGTCAGGGCTTTCTACCTCTAGCCTTATATTAGGGGAGTCAACGAATATACCCTTGATCTTCGGGTGATGGCAGGCCAGAAGCTTGGAATAGATCATGCTGTGGGTTAAAACATAATGAAGGCCTTTGTAAGATATAGATGGAACATGCTCTACATCATGGGCCAGCGGGTCTGTCAGGGGACTCAGCTGCACCCTTTCAAGATTACACAGTCCCTCATCAGCCAGGAATTGGTGCATGGCTGTCACGAATGTGGCTCGTATGGATACGGCAGCAAGGAGGGTGTCTCCCATCCACTTCTTATAGTAGTATTTTTCCAGATATTCCTGAAGGCTTGAGCCACCTTGTTTGAGTGCTGCCTGAAAACCAAACAGGGCATCTCCGATTTCTGTTGCTATGTCATCTTTCATTTTTTCTCCCTAAGTGTCGGTAAAATAGCCTGTTGGCTGAATAGTTAAATGGTGATTATCTATGATTAAATAGTTGCAACGAGAAGAATTGGCCATTTACGATCATACAAGCATGCTCGACTCAACTAATCAACAAATCGGCCAATAAACGATTTGACTAAGTCTATTCATTAAAGAATCGGTAGATATTTTTCAATCTCAAACTGACTTACATGCACCCTGTATCTGTCCCATTCTATCTTTTTGTTGGCCACAAATTTATTAAAGATATGATCACCCAGGGTTTCCCTTACAAGCTCGCTCTTCTCTACCTCTTGAAGTGCTTCAAAAAGGTTTCCTGGCAAAGAGGTGATTCCAGCATCTTCCCGTGCTGTCTCATCCATCTCGTAGATATCCTCCTCTATTGGCTCCGGGAGAGAATAGTCCTCCTCCATCCCTTTTAGTCCAGCGGCCAGCATAACTGCGAATGCTAAATAAGGATTACAGGCCGGATCAGGGGATCTGAACTCAATCCTTGTGGCCTGCTCTTTGCCTGGTTTATACATGGGCACCCTAACCATCGCCGAGCGGTTTCGTCTGGCCCAGGAAATATAGACAGGTGCCTCATAGCCTGGGACCAGCCTTTTGTAGGAATTTACCCACTGGTTGGTTACTGCGGCAATCTCTCTCGCATGCTTCATGATGCCTGCAATGTAAGATTTTGCTATTGATGAAAGATTATACTGGTCCTGGGCATCGTGAAAGGCATTTATATCGCCCTTAAACAGAGATTGATGGACGTGCATGCCACTCCCATTTTCACCAAAAATGGGCTTTGGCATGAACGTGGCATAGCAGCCCTTGCCACGGGCAACCTCCTTCACAGTTATTCTATAGGTCATGGTCTTGTCAGCCATGGTCAGGGCCTCATCATACCTGAGGTCAATCTCGTGTTGACTGGGGGCGACCTCATGATGGCTGTATTCCACCCGTATACCCATGTCCTGGAGGGCAAAGATAATTTCTCTTCTCAAATCCCCGCCCATGTCTAAGGGTCTGTTATCAAAGTATCCACCCTTATCAATAGGCTTCGGGGCATCTTGTCCCTCAAAAAAGAAAAATTCCAACTCTGGCCCCATGTAAGCTGTGTATCCCATTTCAGCCAATTTTTTTGTCATCCTTTTCAAGACATATCGAGGGTCGCCTTCATAATGGCTTCCATCCGGCTGCATTATATCGCAAAACATCCTGGCCACTGGCCTATCCTGGGGCCGCCATGGGAGGAACTGAAAGGTGCCTGGATCAGGCACGGCTATCATATCGCTCTCCTCAATCCTGGCAAACCCTTCGATAGAAGACCCATCAAAACCCATTCCCTCTTCCAGTCCTTCCTCCAGCTCAGATGGAGTAACAGCAAAACTCTTTAAGATGCCCAGAACATCCGTAAACCAGAAATGGATGAAGCTGACATTTCTCTCTCTGACCATTTTCATAACATCTTTTTTTGTTTTACAGAGCATAAATCCCCTTTCCTTTGTAACGTCTCAATAAGTTCGGACGCTCATAACTGGATTAAGGTCTTGAGCGAATGATAATGGATGTATAGCCTTTTGGAGTTTAAGCGTAAGCCTTTTATAAAATCCTTACGGATAAAATCCAACCGAACTTATTGAGAAGTTTCTTTTCCTTTGATCGATTCCTTCTTTTTATCTCTACCTTTAGCGAGCCCGAATTGATGTTTCCCTTTGTTTATGAAAAAAAATATCCATCGCCTACCTAAAGGCAATTACCAAACATCTAATACATTAAACAATATGTTGCTGTCAATCCGCTTTTGCCCTTGTCCTGAGAATTTCAGGTATATCCAGGCC
>DAOVDY010000093.1 GCA_030669265.1 Desulfobacteraceae bacterium
AAAATAAAATTATACAAAGCCAGTCAGTAAAATGGGTTGATAGTCAACCAGGTTTTTTCATTGAGATGCTTGTTTATATAAAAGAGAAGGAGGTATGAAAAGTGAGTGATGTAACAGCTCCCATGGCGGGAAAGGTAATTGATGTAAAGGTTAATGTCGGCGATACGGTTAATGAAGATGATGATCTTATTATTCTTGAGGCAATGAAAATGGAGATGCCTATAGTAGCTCCAGCGTCAGGTACGGTGAAGGAGATAAAATGTAAGAAAGGAGATTCAGTTGGGGCTGATGATGTTTTAGTGGTGATCGAATAGACACATGTTTTTTTTAACGAGTATGAATTAATTGCCCTGTCTGGTCATCGACAGGGCAATTTTATCTGAAATACCTTCAAAAAAAATATATCAATCCTCTAAAAGCTTCATAATCTCAGCATGGTTTAAAATTTCTAACATATAGTATTATATTTAAAGGGAGCCTATTATCATGATTGATTGGAATCTTGCAGTAAGGATATTTTCCTTTGGCTTAGGTGCTGTTTTCTCCTCCCTTGCAATACTGATAGCGGCAATATATGCATTTGGGAAGATTTTAAAAAGTATAGAAAAAAAAGCTGATTAGAAAGGGGAAATTATGCTTGAAATGGTCTTGACCACCGGGGTTGTGCATCTGACTATAGGTAACCTTGTTATGTGGCTTATTGCCTTTCTCTTTATCTACTTGGCCATAACAAAAAATTATGAACCTCTTCTTTTGGTACCTATTGGTTTTGGTATATTAGTTGTAAATTTACCCTTGACATTTCTCATGCAGGAAGGTGAAGGGCTTTTATGGAAATTTTATCATTATGGATTAGAGTGGGAGGTAATCCCGCCCCTTATATTTTTAGGTTTAGGCGCCATGACAGATTTTGGACCTATGATCGCCAATCCTAAAACCCTCATATTAGGCGCAGGGGCCCAATTCGGTGTGTATGTTGCCTTTTTTGGAGCCTTGATCCTCGGTTTTCAAATACCAGAGGCCTGTTCAATAGGTATAATTGGCGGTGCTGATGGCCCAACAACAATATACACAACAGTCCACCTTGCCCCTCACTTATTGGGTGCAACAGCTGTAGCTGCTTACTCGTATATGTCACTTGTTCCAATCATTCAGCCTCCTATCATGAGGCTCCTTACCACAGATAAGGAACGAAAGATAAAAATGAGACAGTTACGGCCGGTTTCAAAGAAAGAGAAGATTCTTTTTCCCTTAGTGACAGTGCTGGTTATCTGTCTTATCGTACCAGCCTCTGCCCCGCTAATGGCCCTGTTTATGTTGGGGAACCTTTTTAAAGAATGCGGTGTAGTAAAAAGGCTTTCAGATACAGCGGCCAATGAACTTATGAACATCGTCACCATACTTCTGGGTATTAGCGTTGGCGCGACCATGTCAGCTGAAGCCTTCTTAAGACCGCAGGTTATTTTTGTATTCATTATGGGCCTTGTGGCCTTTGCCTTTTCTACAGCTGCCGGAATACTTTTGGCAAAATTTATGAATCTTTTTTTCAAGGAAAAGGTAAATCCTCTGATTGGCTCCGCTGGTGTATCTGCTGTTCCTATGGCTGCCAGGGTAAGCCAAATAATGGGTGCAAAGTACGATCCAAAAAACTTTTTACTTATGCATGCCATGGGTCCCAATGTGGCAGGCGTTATCGGTACAGTCGTTGCTGCAGGTGTATTCATTGCACTTGCAGGGTGATGAAAGAGAGGTTGAGAAGATATGTTTGACGAAAAAGAGATTGGAGAAATAAAAGAGGAATACAAAAAATGGTCTGACAAACTGAAAGGAAAATTAGTAAAGAGACCTGAAAGAAAGGCTGATTTTGCTAATACCTCAGGCATTCCTTTAAAGAGAGTGTGTACACCTTTAGATGCAGCTGATTTTGATTATATGAAAGAGCTCGGTTTGCCAGGGGAGTATCCCTATACAAGAGGGGTTCAGCCGACTATGTACCGGGGAAGATTTTGGACTATGCGACAATATGCCGGTTTTGCAACTGCTGAGGATACAAATCGACGATACCGGTTTCTTTTAGATCAGGGTCAGACAGGACTGTCAGTGGCCTTTGATCTTCCAACTCAGATAGGGTATGATTCAGATCATCCGTTGGCTCAAGGGGAGGTAGGCAAGGTTGGTGTAACCATTGATTCATTAAAAGACATGGAGACACTCTTTGACCAGATACCAATGGACAAGGTAAGCACATCAATGACCATAAATTCCCCAGCCGCTATACTTTTGGCTATGTATATAGCCGTTGCTGAAAATCAGGGTATAGCATCAAAGGATTTAAGGGGCACTATTCAGAATGATATATTAAAAGAGTATTCTGCCAGGGGCACGTATATCTTTCCTCCTAAGCCATCTATGCGGATTATTACAGATATCTTTTCATTTTGTTCAGAAAAGGTTCCTCAATGGAACACAATCAGTATTAGCGGATATCATATCAGGGAGGCAGGCTCCACTGCGGTTCAGGAGGTAGCTTTTACTTTGGCCGATGGCATTGCCTATGTGGAGGCGGCGTTAGAAGCCGGATTAGATGTAGATGAGTTTGGTCCACGACTTTCATTCTTTTTTAATGCCCACCTTGATTTTTTAGAGGAGATTGCCAAGTTTAGGGCTGCAAGGAGGCTATGGGCAACAATTATGCGGGACAGATTCAAGGCCAAGGATCCACGGTCAATGATGATGAGGTTTCACACCCAGACAGCTGGCTGCACCCTCACTGCACAGCAGCCAAAAAATAATATAGTAAGAGTAGCCTTTCAGGCGCTTTCTGCAGTTTTGGGTGGCACACAATCACTACATACAAATTCAATGGATGAAGCTTTTGCCTTACCTGGTGAGGAGGCGGTTCAGATTGCCCTAAGAACACAACAGCTTATTGGCCATGAGTCTGGTGTTGCTGACACTGTAGACCCATTAGGTGGCTCATATTATATTGAGGAGTTGACGGAAGAAATTTTTAATAGAGCTAAAGAATATATTGATAAAATTGATGAGTTTGGTGGGGCAGCATCTGCTATTGAGCAGGGCTTTATACAAAGGGAAATCCAGGATAGTGCCTATCGTTACCAGAGAGAAATTGAAAAGGGCGAGAGGGTAGTTGTTGGCGTAAACAAGTTTCAGGTAGAAGAGGAATCTCCAAAAGATCTATTAAGGGTAGATCCTGCTGTGAGGGTTTCTCAGATGGAAAGGCTGAAAAGGCTAAAATCCGAGCGAGATAATGCAAGGGTGAAGAATATACTCAGCGAGTTAAAAAATGCTGCGGAAGGGAAAGACAACCTGATGCCCATCATTGTGGATGCAGTGAAGGCTTACGGCACCCTGGGAGAGATATGCGATGCATTAAGGGATGTTTTTGGAGAATATCAGCCAGTAAGTACTATTGGATAATGCCAATGGAAATGACAAATGACTATTGAATATTGACAATTAAAAGTTTTCAATCTTCAATTGAAAATCGTCAATATTAATTACAAATGACCAATGACAAATAACAAATTAGACACTTTATTCACTATTGGGGGTGATCAAGGATGGATAATAAAAGAAAAATAAGAGTTTTAGCTACTAAACCTGGTCTGGATGGCCATGATAGAGGCATAAAGGTTATTGCCAATGCATTAATGGATGCAGGAATGGAGGTAATCTACACCGGTTTAAGGCAGAGCCCTGAACAGATTGTGGAGACATCCATCCAGGAGGATGTAGATGTTGTTGCCTTGAGTATCCTCTCTGGTGCCCATGACTTCCTCTTTCCCAGGATAATGGAATTGTTAAAGGAAAAGGGAGTAGATGATGTATTGGTTATCGGGGGCGGTATTATTCCAGATGAGGATATACCTTCTCTTAAAGAAATAGGAATAGCAGAAGTTTTTGGTCCGGGCACCTACACCGATGATATCGTCACATATATAAAAAATAATCTGAAGCGCTAAAGTAGTATTTTTTACAAGAAAAAGGAATGTAGGCTTTATAAAATGATTTTGGATGAGATTAATTACGAGCAAAGAATTATTATTGATAATGTAAAGAAAGTTGTAAAGGAGCGGATAGCACCTATCGCATCTGAAATGGATAAGGAGGGTGTCTTTCGATGGGATATTGCCCGCCTTTTTGGGGAAATGGGTCTCTTTCAGATATTTCTTCCCCCATCTTATGGTGGACTTGAAGAGGAAAAAACCCTTATGTTTTGCCTATGTGTTGAGGAGATAGCAAAGGCATGTGCATCTTCAGCATTGATGCTTATTATTCAGGCAGTTGGTAGTTTTCCTATAATAGTCACAGGAAACCAGAGCCAGAGGGATCGCTTTTTCCCTCGTCTTTCAAAAGGTGAGGAACTCATAGCCTACCTGGTAACAGAACCTCATGCAGGTTCTGATGTGGCAGGCATAAGGGCTACAGCACAAAAGGATAGCGGTGAATATATCTTAAATGCTTATAAATGTTTTGCTACACATGGAGGAGTGGCATCACTTTATACTGTTTTAGCTAAGACTGCTGAAAAAGAATTGACATTCTTTGTGGTTGAGAGGGATCAGAAAGGTGTATCCATTGGGAAGACAGAGGATAAACTTGGCTTTAGGGCCAGCGATACCTCAGAGGTCATACTGGAGGATGTGAGGGTTTCTGAAGAAAACAGACTTGGGCAAGAAGGGGAGGGCTTTGTCATTGCCATGAAGGACTTTAATATGTCGAGACCAGGCATTGCCGCCCTTGCCCTGGGAATAGCAGAGGCCGCTCTTGATGTTTCCTTTAATTATGCCTGCGAAAGGGAGACATTCGGAAAGGCATTGATTGGACGTCAGGCCATTAGTTTTATGCTTGCAGATGCAGCCATGCAGATAGAGGCGGGCAGAAGCCTTATGATAGAGGCTGCCAAACAGCACGATAGAAAGAAATCGAACATAAAATTGGCATCGATGGCCAAGTGCTTCTGTAGTGACATGGCCATG
>DAOVDY010000089.1 GCA_030669265.1 Desulfobacteraceae bacterium
CATTTATTACCCCTGCATTCACATATCGAGCTAAAAGATGGGGGGCACCACTGGAAGAATGTCTAAGGACAATAATATCTGGATTCATTGCCTGAAGGTTTCGAGCTGTATCAATGAGTGTCTCTCCCTTTACCATGCTGCTGTCGATGGCTGAAAGGCTTAATGTGTCCGCGCTGAGTCTTTTAGCAGCCATTTCAAACGATGCCTTTGTTCGAGTGCTTGGTTCATAAAAAAAATTGACAATGCTTTTACCCCTCAATGTTGGGACCTTTTTTATATCTCTGGATGAGATCTCCATCAATGAATCAGCAGTATCCAAAATAAGATTTATATCTCCTACTGATAATTGATCCATTCCCAATAGATCTTTATGATTAAATCTATACATTTATATAAAAGTGTCTAAAGTTAAAGAGGATCTGTTGTCCGTTTTACTGCAATGATTATTGTTTTGACAACGTACAGCTGACAACAAACTAATGGCTATTGTTTAAAAAAAGCCTCCTTCCTAATAAATCAGAAAGGAGGCTTTTTTTAAACACAACATTAAATATTCTTTTGAGCTTCAATCTTTTCTCTTTTCTGCTCAACATTTTCTATTTATGGTTTCTCTACTTTCTCCTTTTCATCTTCAGGAACCTTCATTTTTCTTTTAGAGGTGACCTTTTTATCTGAAATCTTCTCGGAAATCTTTTTTTCACCCTTTACACTTTTTTTGGTTGTTTTTCCTGGCTTCTTCTCCTCATGTGCCAGCAATAGCTGGATAATTGCTAAAGGTGCATTATCACCACTTCTACGGCCTGTCTTTAAAATTCTGGTATAACCACCCTGGTGTTCTAAAAGACGATCTTTTATCTGATCAAATAATTTATGTGCAACAGATTTATCCATAATATAGGAAAGTGCCTGACGTCTTGCATGAAGATCCCCTCTTTTGGCTAAGGTAATCATTCTCTCAGCAATAGGCCGTAACGCCTTTGCTTTTGCATGTGTTGTTGAAATCTCCTCATGCTGGAAAAGAGAAGTGACCAAGTTTCTTAAAACAGCTCTTCGATGACCTGAGTCACGGCCCAATTTTTTCCCTGCCTTTCTGTGTCTCATTGATCCTGATCCTCTTTCTTCTCTACCCCTTCTCCCTCTTCTTCCTCCTTTTGGGGAAAGGGGAAATCTTCCAGCTCCATGCCAAACTGCAGATCCATTTCCTCCAGGATCCCCTTTATCTCATTCAGAGACTTTCTCCCAAAATTCTTGGTCTTTAGCATTTCACTTTCTGTTTTCTGAACCAACTCGTAAATATGCTTTATATCAGCATTCTTGAGGCAATTAGATGAGCGCACAGAAAGTTCGAGCTCGCTTACAGACCTAAAGAGATTTTCATTTATCTTCTCTTCCTCTTCTTTTTCTTCTTTTTCTACTTCTTCCTCTTCTTCCTCAAAATTGATAAAAGGAGTAACCTGTTCCTTTAAAATTTTTGCAGCAAAAGCTAATGCATCTTGCGGGATCGCCGTTCCGTCTGTCCAGATCTCTAAGGTCAACTTATCATAATCAGTCCTCTGCCCGACCCTTGCATTACCAACTACATACGTAACCTTTCTGATTGGCGAAAAAAGAGCATCGATAAATATTACGCCGATTGATTGATCTTCTGTTACATTCTTTTCTGCAGGAACATAACCCCGCCCGGTTTTAACCAACATTTCTGCATGTAAAACAGCGTCTTTATTGAGGGTGGCTATATGTTGATCTGGATTCATTACCTCCACTTTTCCGTCACATATGATATCGCCAGCTGTTACTACCTTTCCCCCCTTATTATCCAGAAAGATTTTAATTTCTTCTTCCTCATCAATAACATTAAGGTTTACTCCCTTTAAATTTAAGATAATTTCAGTTACATCTTCTTTTATCCCAGGAATAGTGGTAAACTCGTGAGGTACACCATCAAATTTCACAGAAACAATTGCTGCTCCCTGAAGAGAAGAAAGGAGAATTCGTCTCAATGAATTGCCAAGAGTAATCCCGAAACCCCTCTCCAATGGCTCACAAACAAATTTCCCATAGAAATCAGTGGATGTTTCGGTTTCGATTTCTATCGTCTTAGGTTTAATTAAATCTCTCCAATTTCTCTGAAATAGCTTATTCATAAATATAAATTACCTCGCAGAAAGTGCCTAAAATTTTAAGTGCCTAGAATGAGCTAAAGCCATAAACATTGATAACTAAAGTATCCAAAGTACAAAATCTCAAAATGAAAAATTAGAAAGTAATCTTTAAAATCCCTCACTTTAGCTCAGTTACTTGGAGTAGAGCTCAACTATAAGTTGCTCATTAATAGGCATGGTCAACTCTTCACGATTGGGGAAGGCCTTAACTACCCCACGAAAATTATCTCCATCAATCTCTAACCATGAAGGCATTTCTCGCCTCACAAATGTCTCTTTTGCCTCAAGAATGGCAGGAATCTTCCAACTCTTTTCTTTTACCGCTATTACATCCCCTTGTCTTACTTGGAAAGAGGGTATATTTACCTTCCTTCCATTCACAGTGAAATGATTATGTCTAACCAGCTGCCGTGCCTGATTCCTGGAGGAAGCAAATCCCATCCGATATACAATATTATCCAATCGACGTTCTAGTAATACCAAAAGATTTGTACCTGTAATGCCCTTCTGCCTATCAGCCTTTACATAATACCTTCGAAACTGCTTTTCTAATATCCCATAGATTCTTTTTGCTTTTTGTTTTTCTCGTAACTGTATCCCATAATCAGAGATCTTTCCACCTCTCCTTTGTCCATGCTGACCCGGGGCATAAGAACGCCGTTCAAAGCCACATTTGTCAGTATAACACCTATCACCTTTTAGGAATAGTTTAAGTTTTTCACGCCTGCACAACCGGCATGCAGCATCACTATATCGAGCCAATATTTTCCCTCCTTACACTCTTCTCCTTTTTGGTGGTCTGCAACCATTATGAGGAATTGGAGTCACATCCCTAATCATAGTAACGGAAAAACCATCCATTTGCAGTGCCCGTAAGGCCGCCTCCCTTCCCACTCCAGGACCTTTAACTCGAACCTCGGCAGTTTTTAACCCCATTGCCATTGCCTTTTTTAATGCACTCTGCGCTGCTAATTGGGCAGCAAAGGGAGTGCTCTTCCTCGAACCTTTAAAGCCTACCTGTCCTGGACTTGATGAGGCTATTACATTACCATTCATATCAGTGATAGTAACAATAGTGTTATTAAAGGTAGATTGAATATGGACAATCCCAGTAGAGACAATCTTCTTTTCTTTTTTACTTTTACTGGCTTTCCCTCTCTCCTTGGCCATTATCCCTCCACAGGTTTATTTTCTACGTCTTCCGATTATCCTTCTCGGTCCCTTCCTTGTTCGTGCATTCGTATGAGTTCTCTGGCCCCTTGCTGGAAGACCTTTTCTGTGCCGTAATCCCCTATAGCATCCCATATCCATCAGGCGCTTAATGTCCATGGATATTTCCCGCCTCAAGTCTCCTTCAACCTTACAGGATTCATTAATGACCTTTCTTATTTTTGTTACTTCCTCTTCACTCAGTTGATCTGATTTAGTATCAAAATCCACCCCGGCCATCTGTAAAATATTTTGAGAATTACTTCTGCCTATACCATAGATATAGGTCAACGCTATCTCGACTCTCTTTCTCTTTGGTAAATCAACACCAGCAATTCTAGTCAATGCAGTCTCCTTTAATAGTTTCTCGAGTTTCTTGGTTTATTAACAAACCTAATGTACTCAAGAAAACTAATTATCCTTGCCTCTGTTTATGCCGAGGATTATCACAGATCACCCTGAGCACACCTTTTCTCTTAACTATCTTGCAATTCTTGCATCTTTTTTTTATTGATGGCCTAACCTTCATACTCTATCTCACGCTCCTTAATCCCTTTTTCATAAAGCCCTCGTAGTGTCTGGTCAATAAATGACTCTCAATTTGGGTAATGGTATCCATACCTACTCCAACCACAATTAAAAGGGCTGTCCCCCCAAAATAAAATGGAACATTTAGTCTGTAAATTAAGATTTCAGGCAAAATACAGATAATGGAAACGTAAATGGCTCCACTGAATGTTATCCTTGTGAGTACTCGGTCAATATATTCGGCCGTGCTTCTACCGGGCCTAATACCAGGAACAAATCCACCATACTTTTTCATATTATCTGCAACCTCAGTAGGATTAAAATGAATGGCCGTATAAAAATAACAAAAGAAAATTATAAAACCTACATAAAGTAATGAATATATTATATGACCAGGGGCCAAAGAGTTTACAATAGACTGAAGCCAGCCAATCTGCTTAACATTTAAGAAACCAGCTATTGTAGCTGGAAACATAATAATTGAAGAGGCGAATATTGGGGGAATAACACCTGCAGTATTAACCTTTAATGGAAGATGGGTGCTTTGCCCGCCATACATCTTTCTGCCTATAACCCTTTTTGCATACTGGACTGGTATTCTTCTCTGACCTCTTTCAACAAAAATAATAACCCCAACAATTGCTACCATAAAAACAACCAAAAGAAGTCCAAAAAAAGGACTCATCTCTTCAGTACGAATCAGGCGAAATGTATTGCCAGCAGCCAGGGGTAACCTGACCACAATCCCAGAAAAAATAATGAGGGAGATGCCATTTCCAATACCCCTCTCTGTTATCTGCTCCCCGAGCCACATCAAAAAAGTTGTGCCGGCAGCTAACGTTATCATGGCCATTAGTCGAAAACCCCAACCTCCTAAGGGAACAATCAAGGCTCCTTCTGGGCTTGTCATACTCTCAAGGCCTACTGATATTCCAAGGCCTTGTATAAGACTGAGTATTACTGTCCCGTAGCGTGTATATCGTGTAATCTTTTTCCGCCCGGCTTCTCCCTCCCTTTTCAATTTTTCCAGATGGGGAACAACTACTGTAAGAAGATCGAGAATGATAGCTGCACTTATGTAAGGCATTATACCTAAGGCCATGACCGACAGCCTGCTTAAAGCCCCGCCTGAAAACATATCAAAGAGACCAAACAAGGT
>DAOVDY010000050.1 GCA_030669265.1 Desulfobacteraceae bacterium
CGGAGGCGGCGATACGCTTTCCAAAAAGGATCTCACATCCTTCAAAGCAAGACTTGACCTGCTCGAGAAAAGACTCACACGCTTCGAAGGGGTTGAACTGAGAGTAGCCTCTCTTGAAAAGAAGGAAAAAGAGCTGGAGCACTCTATAGCAGAAGCAGATAAATCCAAAAAGCTTGTAACACAACAGTATGCTACACTAACCCAAAGACTTGACAGGTTACAAAAAGGAAAAACCCTCGTTCCCGCGAAGAGTAAAGCCCCAATAGCTACCAAAAAGAAATCACCTTCTTTAGGTAAAAAACGCTTTCACGAGGTCCGTTCCGGGGATACTCTATACCGGATTGCCAATAAATATGGCATCTCAGTGGAGGAGCTATGTCGTCTCAATAATATAGGCCAAAACAAGATTATACAACCAGGCCAGAAACTTGTGGTCTCGTCAGGGAGCAATTAATCAGCACCTGGTTTCTCGATAACATCGGGATTCAGGCTGAATTCGCAACCGGTGAACGGATGCGAAATATGAAAAGCTCTTCATTAAATCCGATGATGATATGGGAGACTCTTCAAAAGTAAGAAATCGAATTTCAAGAGAAAAGAGAGAAATTGAACAAAAGCTCAAGATACTCTTTGAGATTACAAGACTTGTTTCCTCTCTTCTTCATTTACAGTACGTACTGGACGCTATTGTAGATTTACTCACAAGAGAATTTAAGCTTGATGCATGTTCAATTCGCCTGCTAGATGATGATGGAAACTTGAGGATAAAGAGTCAAAAGGGTTTAAGCAAGGAGTTTGTAGAGACAGCAACAAGAAAACCTACTGTGGATAGCTATTCAGGGGACTGTTTTCTCACGGGGAAAATAGTCATTATTAACGATACTAAAGAAATCGATAAGCCTATATCAACTACCCTCCTTGTTGGTGAAGATATAAAATCTTTTTCTGTTACTCCCATAAAAGTAGAAGGAGATACCATTGGCGTTCTCGTTACTGCTTCAAAGAAGAAGGGCTACTTTCATGAACGCTTCAATGATGTGATCTATATTGTTGCCAATCAAATTGGTATAGTTATCAGGATTTCCCAGTTGTACGACGAAATTTACAATTTCAGTCAAGAGCTTGAAAAAAAGGTTCAAGAAAGGACTGCCAAGTTGGAGGAGAAAAGTAAACAATTGGTTGAGGCTGAAAGGCTTGCTGCAATGGGCAAAATGGCAAACATGGTAGCTGATGAATGTAGAAACTCATTAACAGTAATTGGTGGTTTCGCTAGGAGACTGTATAAAAAAACACCTGATGATGATCCACGAAAGAAAGATCTTGGGATAATAGTCGAAGAGGTCGCGGCCTTAGAAAGCAAAGTTTCAAAAATAGTAAAGATCGGAAATAAAAAATAAGAGAGACCTATTCTTAAAGAAGTATCAATGCAGCACGCTCTATCCTGCCACCCAACCCAATTGCAACCTTTACCAACCTGTAAATCTATCGGGGTATAGCTTTTAGAAGCCCTTGTTCGCCAGAATTTTAATGCCTGTTTCTCGAGCCTTATAATAAGCTGAGATACCATTCTCAAGGCTGTTCGGGTCAACACCAGGTGCATCGGTTCGCACCTCGATGAGCTCAATGCCCCTTTGTTGTATTATATCGCATTGGTTTTGATAGGCCTTGTGCCGTGAGATGTTGACCGCAAGGCGGTGTATATGCCAGGGCGTCATTTTTTTCCTCAAAAAGCTGTTCGAAGAGCTACCCAAGTTATCCGAAGCTATGAAGTGAACAATGATCTTTTCCGGTTGAATCAAATCGGCTAACGCCTGAACAGGGGCCTTGTTCACCATACCTCCATCAACATAGAGGGAACCATCAATTTCCACCGGTTTGAAGAGCATGGGCACCGCCCCAGAGGCCTGGATTCCTTTGGTTAGACTTCCTCGGGTGAAAAGCTCTTCTCTCTGGAAGGTGAGATTCGTGGCCGTGATAACCAGGGGTACAGGGCAGTCTTCTATCTGTGTGATGGGGATATGCCCCAGAAGGCGGGCAAACCCTTTTCCCCTGAGGTATCCGGAATATCCCCTAAATAGTTTCAGTGCCCCTTTCAATATGAAGGGCACGGGATCAGGATCCCAGAAATCTGATTTTTTCAGCCCAAGTAAAATTTCCCTTATAGTGTGGTTGCTCATATCTGAGGCAGCCATCGCAGCAATAATGGCCCCTGAACTGGCTCCGGCATAACCGGAGGATCGAATGTTACGATCCCGAAGCGCAGCCAGGAATCCAGCATGTGCAAAAAAGCCGAAAAACCCTGATGAAAAAACTACTCCAATTTTTGAAGCACAATCTTGACGCACTAATACCACCTTTCTGTCATATCAATTGGTGACGATAATACTATCAAACCAGTACTTTTGAGGAAATAGTAACGGAAAAGATTAAGAATAGACAGTGACTATAAAAGATGGTATCCCTCTTTCAAGTTTTTTAAAACATTTTTACACCTTCTGTGGTACCATTTCCAAATTCAGACATTGTCTCTGCTGCAATGGTCAAGCCCTCCTCGAGATACCTCTCGGTGATTCCTGGAACTGCATAGGCATAAAAGAGAACATTGCTGGTATCTTCAGTTACCCTTGTTTTCTCATCCGCTCCCTGACAAAGAACGCAGACAATTTCCTTCTCATCCCTCAACACAATTTCACCTTCCTTAGTTGTGAGATCCCGCTGGCCCATAGCCCTGCATGTTTCTCCTTCCTCTGCCAGGTCCAGTGTTAATGTTCCATTAAAACGATCATAGTCGGTAACGGCAACCAGTATGCCAGCGCACATCTCTGACATAAAGTGGGCATCTACCATTACATTGTACCTGGGGAAGCCGCTATTGACGGTTCTTTTTAGATGCTTAGGTAACGGACATTCATAACCAAAACCCTCAAAATACCCCTTATAGATATCTATTCGTTCAGTGATCTCTGCTAATATCTCCCGTTTTCTCATCCTTCGAAGGAGTTTTCTTTTATACTGATCGAAACCTGGGGGATTTAGAACGTTCTGGCAACCTGAAATGAGTGTTAAGCCAAAAGCAACTTCTGGGTATCGTGATATGTATTTTGATGATTTAGAAAATTTGGCAGGCAAAATCATTTTAATAAGGCAATAAAGTAAAATCTTTTCATGCCGTTACCAGCATATTTATATGATGCATATCAGATACTTCAAAAGACGGTGTGTAGGCATGTAAGGATGATTCATAGCAGAGATATTAATGACCAGATGTCTTGTAGTATATATCAGATAGGAAAAATGTAGAAACAGGAGTCAGGATATTTTCCCCTAACTCTCATTATTTCTGCTTTTTGTTTAATTTTTCTACCATGCCCCCTCGCTTCAGATGGCCGCGATAGTCCTTTTCGTGATTTTCCAATATGAATTCAAGATAGTGTATATGGTTATTAACTGCCTCCATATATAAATCCTTGTCCAGATTCCAGCGTGCCTTAAAATGATATCGCATATATTTATTCATGCCGCCTAAAACATTGGTAAATCTTTTCTGGGTCATATCATAGAAGTCCATGGTCTTTTTTAGCAGATCAAGCTCATCGGCATATCCCATGATACCTCCCTCCTTGAATTCATAGTACAGAAAAAGCAGTTTCTCAAGATAGGTTCGATCTGCCATTTGACCCATTAGATCAGCAGTACCCAGCATTTTGCACATAAGTTCAGTCTGTCGGGAATCGAACTGGATTTTTTTGATCTCTACATCCAGGCCAGCACATATAAGGATATTAGGGTGATGTTTGAAATCTTTTTTTGAAAATCCACTATCAGCTATATATTTATCCATAAAAACAATGCTGCGCTTTGTATCTATACCTGTATATTTAGCTCCTGTTCCCATTTCATCATCGAGTGTTTGAATATATCCGGTATCATGCATAAGTGCACATATTAACCCCAGAGTCACCTGTTTGCTGGTAAATTTTTCTCCGCTTACAAATGCACCATGGATAAGCCTTGCCATGGCAAGAAAGGTGTCTGTAGTGTGCTTCAGGTTGTGGTATTCAGTATTACATTTGCGGTATCCTGGATATTCCCCACGGAAAAGACGCATAACATCTTTGAATATATGATTGAGGATATCAAAATCAAATTCCTCAAACATCATGAGAGCGATTGTCCGTACCTCATCCAGAATACTCTGAGGATTTTCCATGTTTACTATGCGTGAAAGTTGCATCTCATTCATTTGTATCCTCTCAATCAGCTATAAAAATTTTTTAGCAAAGAAAGACATTGTTAGTCAAGGTCAAGTAATGATTTTATTTTATTTGCGTGCATAGGCGTATTTCTTCTGTGTATTTGGTATTTGATTTTTACCCTTACACAAATTATAACCTTAAATAAAGGCATCGAGTCAAGGGAAAATTCAAAATTATAATATATCCAGCTATAACATGACGTAAAAATTTAAGGTTTCCCGATAAAATCGGGATTTAGGGTTAAACAAAGATCTGAACCCGGAACGCTCAACCCTGAACCTAGGAACGGTGAATAATTGTGGCCTCACAAAAGATCGTTTTCATTGTTAATCCAAACGCAGCAGTGGGATCCACTGGCAGAGAATGGCCTCGAATAGAGAAGATGGCAAGAGATCGATTAGGGCCTTTTCAGGCCCTTCTCACAACCGGTCCAGGAGATGCTACTGTGCTTACTTATAATGCCCTTCATAAAGGCGCTGAGCTGGTTGTCTGTGTAGGAGGAGATGGAACTCTGAATGAGGTAGTGAATGGGTTTATGGGAAAGAATGGTCCTATTCGACCCGAGGCCATGGTAGGGTTTATTCCCCGTGGTACGGGATGTGATTTTATAAAGACCGTTCCTATACCTAAGGAACTCAACAGGTCATTGGATGTAATCATTACATCTCATACCCGTTCTATTGATTTAGGACAGCTTGAATATATGGATCATCATGGTCATCTATCCTCTCGATATTTTCACAACATTACCAGCTTTGGCCTGGGCGGTGAAGTCGATGAACGGGTTAACCGGAGCACCAAAATTTTCGGTGGTTTTATTTCGTTTATCTGGTCCACCCTGATTTCCATTTTGGGTTACAACAAAAAACGAATACATCTTACAGTGGATAATTGCTTTGATCAGAGTGTCATGATCTGGAATGTGGTGGTTGCCAACGGGCAGTATCATGGTGGCGGCATGTGGGTGGCCCCACGTGCAGCTGTGGATGATGGCCTGTTCCATGTAACTATAATTGGGGATTTTTCCCTTGCAGAGGTATTCTGGAACCTCCCTAAGCTCTATAATGGAAAGCTCCTTCAGCTAAAAAAGGTGAAAACACTCGTGGGCAAGAGGATAGAGGCCTCCTCAGATCAACAGGTCCTTTTGGATGTAGACGGAGAGCAACCTGGCCAATTGCCTGCTATCATTGATATAGTACCGAAAGCGGTGCGCTTCATTATACCAAAATAGATATGCTTGCACTATTGCCACAATTCCTATGTACCAGCAGGGCATTACCTGAAACAATATGAAAGGAGAGACGATGAATTACCAAGATTGGGTACAATTGGAATTAGAGGACTTGAGCACATCCCTGGGTTTTCACTACACTCCAGAGGAAGAGGTAGCCGGCCGACTGACCAGACTAAGAAGCGGTATGAAAAACAAAGGGATAGAGGCGTTTCTGGTAGTGCAGAAAATGGATTATTACTATCTTTCAGGGAGTACCCAGAATGGCATTCTCTTCGTGCCGTTAGAGGGAAAACCACTGCTTATGGTCAAAAGGGAAGTGGAGCGGGCACGACTGGAATCGCCGCTGGAAGAGGTAGTGGAACTCAAGTCTATTCGAGATCTGCCTTCCCTAATTCAAGACCACTGGGGCCGACTCCCCCAAACGCTTGGATTAGAACTGGATGTTCTTTCGGTGAATGATTACTTCAAATATGAGAGCCTCTTTCCAGGCGCCAGGTTCATGGATACCTCTCTGATCATTCGCGACACGCGAAAAATCAAATCTCTTTTTGAGATCGATCTCATGAAAATGGCAGGGGAAATTGGCAGGAAGGCGTACCAAAAAGGTAGGGAACTGCTCAAAGAGGGAATGACCGAGACCGAGTTCGGTGGTCTTCTGGAAGCTGCGGCCAAAATGTACGGCCACGAAGGACTTCTCAGGGTCAGGTCCCTCAATTATGAGGCCTATTCA
>DAOVDY010000196.1 GCA_030669265.1 Desulfobacteraceae bacterium
ACGAGCGGTTTTTATATTCTTATACCTGAAGATGAACTGGTAATCCTCAATATGACTGTTGAAGATGCATTTAAATTAATTATATCTGGTGGTATTTTTAGTCCACCTGAAAATAATAGCCGCTAACAAAGGGTATCATTCCTCAATTGGTGGACATTTTATCATTCAAATTTTAACTATTTTTTGTGTACACATTACTCATCTTTAATTTTATTACGTAATATAGAGAGGAATCAAACATGAACACTGATTTTTTATTTACATCCGAGTCTGTAACTGAAGGGCATCCGGACAAGATAGCTGATCAAATCTCTGATGCCGTACTCGATGAAATTATCACCCACGACAAAAATGGAAGGGTAGCCTGCGAGACCCTTGTCACTACAGGTATGGCAGTTATTGCAGGGGAAATAACCACTACGTGCTATGTGGAAATACCGGAAATTGCAAGACAGACAATAAAGGAAATAGGATACAGCAATTCATCCATGGGCTTTGACTGGAAGACATGTGCAGTTGTTACGAGTATTGACAAGCAGTCAGCTGACATTGCACAGGGAGTCAATGGTGCCGGCCTATTCAAAGAACAGGGGGCAGGTGACCAGGGACTCATGTTTGGATATGCGTGCACCGATACACCGGTTTTTATGCCAATGCCCATTTATCTCGCCCACAATCTTACCCAGAGGCTTGCCCATGTCCGAAAATCTGGAAAACTCCCATGGCTGAGGCCCGATGGAAAATCCCAGGTAACTGTTAGGTATATAGACTTAAAGCCTACCACCGCTCATACAGTTGTTATAGCAGCACAACACTCCCCTGAGGTTGATTACGATACCCTGAAGGAGGCAATTATTGAAGAGGTGATAAAAAAGGTTATACCCCCTGAAATGATTGATACAAAGACACAATTTTTTGTAAATACCACTGGCAGGTTTGTTACTGGTGGTCCATTAGGAGACTGTGGCATGACCGGCAGGAAGATTATCATGGATACCTATGGCGGATTTGGTTACCATGGCGGCGGAGCATTTTCTGGCAAAGATCCATCCAAGGTGGATAGGAGCGCCTCCTATATGTGTCGCTATATTGCGAAAAATATAGTTGCTGCGGGTTTGGCTAAAAGGTGTGAAATCCAGGTAGCATACACCATTGGGAAAGCGCAACCAGTTAGTTTACTCGTTAATACTTACGCAACCGGTGTTGTGCCCAGCATTGAGATGACAAAAGCAGTAGAAAAGCAATTTGATATGCGGCCAGCCGTCATAATTGAGCAGTTGGATCTTTTACGACCCATATACAAAAAAACAGCCAGCTATGGGCACTTTGGACGTGAATTGGATGAGTTTACCTGGGAGAAGACAGATCTGATTGAAAAACTTAAAAAGGCTATATAGCTTTTGGACAGGATAAACATGATGGTCAGGCCTTCGACAGGCTCAGGCCCCGAGCTTGTCGAGGGGATATAAAAAATATAAAGAAATCATGTAAATCCTGTTAATCCCTGGCCCAGACCTGATTTTTAAGCACAAGTGGCAAAGACGAATCTCCTGAAATATTACAGTGACAATAGCTTATGCCAAGCAAGTCGCACCAGGGCGGGCCTGTCAAAAAGGCGCCGTTTCAGACGGCTAATTTAAAAATTGAGGAAAGATCAAATGGACTATGACATCAAAGACATAGCTCTTGCAGATAAAGGTCAACTCAGAATAGAGTGGGCAGGCAAAAGCATGACAGTTCTGAATTCTATCAAAGAGAGGTTTTCTAAAGAAAAACCCCTATCAGGTTTGAGGATTTCTGCATGTTTGCATATAACCACAGAGACCGCTGTCCTGGCACAAGCACTCAAAGCAGGCGGCGCCTCTGTAGCGCTGTGTGCTTCTAATCCCCTTTCAACCCAGGATGATGCTGCGGCCTCGCTGGTGGCCAATGATGAAATACCGGTCTTTGCCATAAAAGGAGAAGACACCGACACCTACTACAGCCATATACTGTCAGCCCTAAAAAAATTCCCAAACCTCAGTATGGATGACGGCGCTGATCTTGTCAGCTCTCTTCATTTTATTGCCCTTAATAAATGGGACAATGTTTCCCAGGGAATAAGGGAATGGGGTCTTTCTTTAAGTCAAGATGAAAGGAACACCCTTATTAACGATGTTATGGGAGGGACAGAGGAAACAACTACTGGTGTCATACGCCTCAGATCTATGGAGAGAGATAACGTGCTTCAATTTCCCGTTATCTCTGTTAATGATGCCGATACAAAACACCTTTTTGATAACAGGTATGGCACAGGCCAAAGCACTATTGATGGAATCATTAGAGCAACAAACAGACTTCTCGCAGGAAGCTGCTTTGTTGTGTCCGGCTATGGATGGTGCGGACGCGGGGTGGCTACCAGGGCAAAAGGTCATGGTGCCAGGGTAATTATCTGTGAAGTGGATCCTCTAAAGGCCTTAGAGGCGGTCATGGATGGATTTGAAGTTATGCCAATAGCAAAGGCTGCCACAATAGGGGATTTTTTCTGCACCCTTACTGGTAATAAAAATGCGATCAAAAAGAAGCACTTCCTTGTTATGAAAGATGGTGCCATTATCTCTAATTCCGGACATTTTAATGTAGAACTCGACATTCCCGGACTAAATGAGGCATCCACCTCTCAAAGAAAGATCAGGGAATTTGTTGAGGAATATACTCTCTCAAATGGAAAAGCGGTCTATCTTTTAGGTGAAGGAAGGCTAATAAACCTGGCTGCGGCAGAAGGCCATCCCTCTTCTGTTATGGATATGAGCTTTGCAAACCAGGCATTGTCTATGGAGTATCTAGCAAAGGAACATAAAAATCTTGATAAAAAAGTTTATCCTGTACCCTTTGCTATTGACAAAGAAATTGCCAGGTTAAAACTTGCATCAATGGGTGTGATGATTGATACTCTCACGCCTGAGCAGGAAAAATATCTATCCTCATGGGAAATGGGGACCTGATCCCCTTAAAGCATTGTACTCAAAAACAGGCTGTATATACTAATCAAATATATCTCTACAACTTATTCAAATTATAACTCTTTATGTTTGGTGCCATCGATATGGAGCGATGGAGTACTGGAGTAATGGAGATGCGTGCGGAAGAATTATTCTTTCCCCTAAACCCATCACTCCAATGCTCCATTGCTCCCTGGCCCAGACCTGATTTTTAAGCACAAGTTCCAAAGACTAATCTCCTGAAATATTACAGCGATAATAGCGTATTACAAGCAAGTCGCACCAGGGCGGGCCAATACTCCAATTAGGGCGAAGT
>DAOVDY010000079.1 GCA_030669265.1 Desulfobacteraceae bacterium
TATACATTTTTAAGATTAATGTAACTATTTGAAATCCTAAGCAATCTTCTAACTGCCTAATTTAGCATGATTTTTGCATTATATATTGAAATACGAAGAAGGATTATTATGGCAACAAATTTTGGAATCTTTATTCATAGAAACAGTGAAAACCTGCACATGAGATTAATGGGCGATTTCGATGGAATTTCTGCACACGAACTTCTCGGGAATCTAAAAAGGTATTCGCATCGAGTTTCAAAAATCTTCATACATACCAGTTGTCTGGGAGATATACATCCTTTTGGATTAAACGTTTTCCATAATCATCTTGATGTCCTGAAAGGCAAATCATTAGAACTTGTATTCACAGGAGAGCATGCTTCTCAATTAGCACCAGAAAAACCTATGCTTTTCGGCCTTATCATCTCTACCGTGCCGCCGATCGCTATCTCTGAGACAACTATTTCTTCTTTATCATCCATGAGATTGGAGTAGAAGATGGAAGAGCTTATAATAATTTTAATAAATCGATTAGAAAAAAAGGGGATAGAGCCAATTATGATTTATGGCTTTATCAGGGACTTGACAAATGCTATTTTAGTTACTCCCCATATGAACCTTTTGCAGGTAAACAAACAACTGCATTTATTGGGCTGGGATAGTTTTGAACTGGACTATCACACTCTGGAGTTAGCTACCGCATGTTTTGGAGCCAAGGGCTTAGAACGTTTAGAAAATAAACCAATCTGCTATGAGATCAAATTAAGGATGGTCCTGACATAATCAAATTGGTAGAATTCAGGAAGAGCTAATCTAAGTCACCAGTAAGAGATTCAAGGCAGGATCATTTTACAGAAAATTAGCTGAGGAGAATACAGCATGTTAGACATGAGGCATTTCATTATTGATCGGCGCTTTGTAGAAGATCGGCGCAGGTTGTATCATCTTGATTACTTTTTCAACGGAGGGATTGAGAGAAGGAGCTGGAAAGAGCGAAGAGAGCAGGACGAGCGTAGAGAGGATTGGATGCGGGTGAGCAAGTGGGCCAGCATTTCTCAATAGTTGATTGCGAGAACAAAGAACCTTTAACTTATCTAATCCCCCATACGATCACCGAGTATCTACGGCAGGGTCAGAAGCGAACCCTGCCTTTTTGGTCGTAATGTCTACATATTGCATATGCGCTTCTTCACCTAAATTGCATGGTGCTGCTATGATTGCTGACAATTTGAAAGCCGAAAAACTTATGACTACCAAAGAGACTGTCGAAAAAGGAAAAATCGCACGCCTATACCCTCATACATTCTTCATCTTCTATGCATTAATTACAACTAAAAACTTTTCTAATAAAGCAGCTATAAAAACCTCTAAATTGTGTGGATCATATCATAATTTCCTTTAATATTGAGTAGTTATATGATATAAAGGAGTTATCCTTTGGACAAAAGGAAACTATTCAAATTCATTATTAAGGGAAAGAAGATATGGCAAAATACATGAGTTACAATTATTCCCAGGAAGTTCTAATACCTATCTCCCTTGAAGAGCAGTTGATGTCGGGGACCTTGGAGTTTGCGATTCATATCCTAGTAGAAGCTCGGATGGATATCTCTATCTTTGATGAGAGATACAGCAATGATGAGACAGGCCGGTGGGCCTATGATCCCAAGATCCTTTTGAAGGTTATCTTGTTCGCCTACTCTCGAGGGTTGATTTCCTCCCGGAAGATTGAGCGTGCCTGTAGGGAGAACGTGACCTTTATGGCGCTCTCATGTGGACAGTATCCTGATCATAGCACAATCGCCGCATTCGTGTCATCTATGAAGGACGAGATCCTGCCACTTTTCAGAGATGTATTATTAGTCTGTGAGGAGGAGACTCTTCTTGGTGGGACATTCTTTGCTTTAGACGGCTGTAAACTTCCCTCCAACGCATCAAAGCAGTGCAGTGGCACGATATCTGATCTGAGGAGGAAAAAAGAAAAGATTGAGAACAAGGTTGCGCACCTGCTTGAAGAGCAGGTGGAAGCAGATAAAGCGGATGAGGGTAGCGGAGAGAAAGAGGCATTCCCAGAGAAATCGCACAGAGAGAAAAAGATTGAGAAACTGCACAAGAAGGCAGCCCGTATTGAGAAATGGTTACAAGAGAACACACCAAAGATTGGTAAACAGGGAAAAGAGATCAAAAGCAATATCACGGACAACGAATCAGCCACAATGGTGAGTTCCCACGGGACCATTCAGGGATACAATGGACAGGCACTGGTGGATTCTAAAAAACAGATAATTGTTCATGCAGAGGCATTTGGAAGCGCAGAAGATTCATATCTTATCCCACCAATGCTTGATGGTGCGAGAGAGAATATCCAGGCGATCGGTCAAAGTAAAGACTACTTCTCTGGGAAAACCTTCACGGCAGACAGTGGCTATCACAGCCCAACGAATTTGAAGAAGTGCGATGAAGAGAAACTCGATGCCTATATCCCTGATAAGCGGTTCCGAAATCGCGATCCGAGGTTTGCAGATGAACGAAGACATGGGCCCAGGAAAGCAGATCGATTTACCTTGGCGGATTTTCACCACAATGAGCAGACTGATGAATATCTTTGCCCAAACGGAAAACTTCTTAGGCTCAAGGTGAAAAAGGCTGTCATGGACGGTGTCATCTATAGAAGATATGTGGCCAACAGAAATGACTGCAAGGGTTGTGAGCTGAAGGTCAAGTGTATCAGGCGTAAGAATGCGAAACGGAGACACTTAAATATTCCTGTGGGTAGTGTTCCAGGCAATCTTAGCAAGGCCATGGCTGCAAAGATAGACACCGAGAAGGGGCGTAAGATATACCCCCAACGTTTGGCCATTGTAGAACCTGCGTTTGCCAATATCAGGTACATAAAGCAATTAGATCGCTTTACTCTGAGAGGGAAAATCAAGGTAAACATACAGTGGCTCATGTACTGCATGGTCCACAATATCGGAAAGATCATGGCTTATGGATTCACATAGGCAACCACATAGGAAGATAGCGGTAATGAAAACACAAACACAAGAACAGAAATGATGATTTAAAAGATCGTTAATAAAATAATAGTGTCTTAGATAATAAAATTGGAAACTAAAGCTGGTTTTACCCAGGAAGCTAATTCTCTAAAAAGTGTTTTTCGACAGTCTCAAACGAAACCTTGAATAAAATGTAATTTGGCTCTACGATCGACTATGGCACGAATACTGAAATTTTGCCTCACTATGAGTTCATACCAGATGTTGTGTATTCACCCCTACCCATCGTCAGGCCAAAATCGTTGATCCTGAGACTATTTCCAAAGGTGATTCTTCTTGACTTAAGAAACTTTTTATCGTTCTATCAATGAGAGATTTTGCCTCCAATGATTTAATCTCTATTCAGGAGGTTATGCAATGGAAAAACATCTGAAAATGTGCCTACCTAGCTTCCAACATAACGTTGTCTTTTCTGTTGGGAGCGTATAGCCTAATACTAAAACCTCATATCTTGTGGCCCCTCTTTCCATTGACACACAACGATAGTTTCCCTATACTTCTTGCCACAAAAAGCGAGTTCTTATCAATTCCTGGAATATCTGGATAGAAAAAAAACAGGGCCATCATTTTATTTACACCACCCATTTCTTTTTGCAGTCTCATAGGCATGGCAATCCCCTAATTCACAAGTCTGTTTCCAATCAGAACAAGCCATTTTTGTATTCCCTAGTTTCATCATAACACTCCCCCGATTGTTGTAGGCCAAAATAAACCTTGGGTTTATCTCTATGGCCTTGTTATAATCTGCGATAGCCTGATCATGCTGGCCTTTTTTACCATAGGTAAGGGCACGATTGAAATAAGAATCGGCCTTCATTTCTGCGCATCCCGCAACAGTGAGAATAATTAGGACACACACCGAGAGAATGGTCGACATATCAAACAGTTTCATAATGTCCCCTCCTTTCTCTCCGCCTAATCTACCGAGATTTTCAGATAGGGAGTTTTCAGGATTTGCTAATGACTGCCTCTATTTTTAACCAAAATCCATATTTTCTAAGCCAGGACTTACATGCTTTGTTGAGTCTAAGATACGAGAGTTTGCAATTTTTTGCAATTATTTATGAGTCTTGAAAATAGAACACAAACAGAAAGGGAATGAGCGAAAGCCATTTTCTTTATTTGATTTGATAAGAGGTTCCTTCTATTGTGTTCGAAAAGCACCGCTTACGTGCCACAATCGATCGTACAGCCAAATTTAATTTTATTCAAGGTTTCGTTTGGTCGTTATAATTTTTTTGGCTTCCGATTTCTCACCATTCATAACAGAAGTAGAAACCCCAGAGCTCAAGAGACAGACCAAAATATATAGGATTCTAACTAAAAGGCAGGGCCACTTCTGATCCTGCCCTCGAATACATATTCCACATGGCTGTTTTTTTTAAGAAAAAAAAAGAAGGAATGCGTTCACCTGGACTATTAGGACTCCCAGCTACCTCCACCCGACGATTACCTCTATGTGGATGAGCAGTATCCAGAAGACTTTTCTGCCTAATTCTTTCAAATGGAGGATGAGTTTAGGTGGATAGCTGTACCCTAATCCCGCCAATTTGCCCCTTTTGGGTCAATAAATCCTCCAAAGGCCTGTCTTTACCTCGTTGCTTCGAGACATTACCGTCCAACGAATTCCACAAAAGGTCTTCAACCACAACATCATGCAGGCATTGTGTGCTTGACACATACAAAAGGATTCTCGAACTCCATCCACAACAGAATGCGATCATTGCAAGTGGGTTTTCCGAGACAACCCGTGTCAAAGAGGCTCAAAAACTGGGTGCAGGCGCTTATGTAAAGAAGCCCTATATTTTAGAGAAAGTTGGTGTTGCGGTGAGAGATGAATTGGATAGATAATAATTTTGGGTTTTTCATTTTCTTTTTATGCCTTTAACTGAAGTTGAGGTATCAATATATAGTGGTTCCTGTAAATGGAGTGAGGGTATAGTTTACTGTTATCATAACCCCGGCCACCCCCCGAAAACTTTCCAATTCAGTTTGTAATCTTTAATCCCATCTCTGTGAGATAATTACCATTCTTTATTCAGAAAAAAAGAGATGAACGAAACAATCCTTTTTAACTCTGATTCCCACGGTGAGAGGGGCAGTAATGACTGGAATTTTGATTGGCAGAAGTGCATGGGAATCGAACCCACCCGCGAGGGTTCTAGCCCCGCGCACCGGATTTGAAGTCCGGGAGCCCCACCAGTGAGCTTTCCACTTCCAATTTAATTTCTATCATTTAACTATTTTG
>DAOVDY010000077.1 GCA_030669265.1 Desulfobacteraceae bacterium
AACGTACTCTCTAGGTTTTTTCTGATTTTTTTTGCCAACGCCGGACTTTTACCTGCGGTAGATATGGCTATTTGGAGATTTCCTCTTTTCACTATTGAAGGCATAATAAAATTACAGTCCTTGGGTTGATCAACGGTGTTAATCAGTAGGCCATGTTTTTTTGCCTGGGATGCAATGTGACTGTTGACTTCATTATCATCCGTGGCCGCGATAACCATAAAGGTATCATCCATGTATGTATCTAAGGATTCATGCGGTATATGGTGTATCTTTTTTTTGGCAACCAGTTGTTGTAAATGAGGGGTAAGGTGAGGGGAGCTTATATATATTGTGCAGCCATAGGTGAGAAGGTGTTTTATTTTGCGCTCAGCTACCTCACCACCGCCAACAACGAGTACGTTTTGATTATTTAGATCAAGAAATATGGGATAATAGGGCATCTTAATTGTTATCTGTTACGCGTCAAACTACTAACGAGCGACAAGCAGCGAGAAACCAGACTTATACATATCTATTTGCCATTTCGTTAATAAATTGTTCAATCTCATCTGCTCCTTTAGAAGACAAATCCGACACCAATTTTTTGATTTTGTCATACGTGGATTGGTCACGATAGAGGTCGTCTGTTGACGAATATAGCCCTCCCCGTCTGCCAATCCGGTAAATAAGCCGTTCAGATTCAGATAGATCTTGATATTTTTTGATAACATATAACATATTTTCTTTATCGTCTGGTAGTGTTCCCTTTATTTCTTCGAGGAGATTCATGATGTGGTCACTGGTAATAGTACTGGTTATGGTATTGTCTAATGTTTCGATAAAGAGTTTTATCTCCTCGACCACCTGGTCATCGGTACGCATGGTAAATTCCCCATTCATGAGCTTTTGGTAAAGGGGAGCATGCATAGGAACCCTCAGGCTTCGTAGTCGTATATAATGAGAATTGATTTGGTTAAGAACCCTCGCTGTATCTGTGGCGTGTTCTTTCCACAGTGTCTCACCGCCAAGCCCTGGCATAATGTATTCAGATAATGACATACCGGCCTCCATCACTTTTTTACCGGCATCTATATGCTGGGCTGCGGTAACTCCCTTCTTTATAAATTTTAAAACTTGATCACAGCCGCTCTCTAAACCAATATGTACCCTATCGAGACCTGCTTGTTTTATTTCCTTTATCTCGGAGAGCGATTTTCGGCTAACCGTTCTTGATCGTGAGTACGTAGTTACTCTTGTTAAATCGGGAAATTTTTCCCTCAGAAATTGTAAGATCTCAACAAAATCCCTGGTTTTCATAATAAAATTATCGGCATCTTGCAGAAAACATTCTCCAGTCCCGTAATAAAGCCACATGGCCACACTCTGGTAGCTATAGCTGTGGTTGTTATTAAGAATAGCGCTTATAACCGAATGTGTTATCAGCCCACGTTCCCCTACCTTCCATGAAAATGCCTTAATATCATCAACAATATCTCTGGCGGTCTGTATATCCTTTTTTATCTCGTCCGCTGTCCTTAAAGAGAATTTTTGTCCTTTATAGACAGGGCAAAAAAGACACTGGTTCCAGGGGCAATTGCGAGTCACCCTTAAAAGAAGGCTTCGTGCTTCATTAGGCGGCCTGATAGGGCCTTGCTCAAAACTCAAGTTTGATTCAGGTATCATTTTTTTCCTTCATCCTATAAAGACTAAACCCACAGCCCTGAAATAGGGCAGCAGGCCATGCATATTGGGGATTAAATTATTAAAAAAGTAACTATATATCAAGTGAAACTACTCAGGTTGTCGGGTTCACCGTTCACCGTTGACATCCATGCAATACGGCGTGGTTTGTGGCAAGAACCGGATGAACTCCTCATTTATCTTCAAATCGAAACCAAATACTTTAGATTGATGATTCGACAGTATTTTATCTCTTTAACCTTGAATCCCGATTTCATCGGGAAACCTGGAACTTTGAACCTGAGTAGTTATGTATCTCTTTTAAAAATTGTGTAATCGTTCACGAGCGATTTAACAATGAGGCTTGTCCAATTTCCTCAATGGGACCTCGCCTTGATAGGATAGGTGGAGAGGAATCTGGCCAAAAATTCAGGTTTGATAATTCAAAGGTGGATTGAGATATCATTCTTCTACCTGGCCTGCCCGAGAACGATGGCGAACAGGCCTTTGGAAAAAAGTCCCAGCCCCTTTTGGGGTAAAGGGTTTAAAAAGTGACATACTACTGAGAGCATTAAATAGTTTGCAATATAGAGAGGGTCATGAGGTCTTTTCTGAAGTGACTGGTGGAAGGCCGCTGTCCTTTTCACGACTTATCAGTGGGGGAAGCCGCAGCCCCTGATTTATCAGGGGAATGCGGAGGGGGCAAAAATCCCCTACAGATAAGTCGTAGAAAAGACCAGGCCGGGAGCCTTGGAACAGCAGAAAGGACCTTATGACCATCCGAAAGCCTTCTCGGTTATGTACAATGCAAACAATAAAATGCTCTGCTTAGTAACTACCACACTCAAGGGGAAATGAACTCTCCATAATTATCTTTATTTGGTGGCCTCCTTTTCTTACAATTTCCACATTTTTCACGAGCAAGGAGCCTGTCAATTTTTATTGACAAGTATAGTTTTCTATTTTAAATACATTCTACAAGCGTTAGCAAGAAGCTACAAAAAGGTAGACGAACTGAAAAAAGCCAGAAAGGCTTATATAAAAACTATTCATATCCCTTTCTGGTTCTATTTTTTTAAAATTGTTTCATCGTGACTTTTATTCCAATTACAAGGAGAGAGAGAAATGTGTGAGGCAAATGCATATCTCATAAAAGATGGGGAAGAAAAACTCATTATGGAAAACGTAGACACCTTAAGACCTGAGAACAATGGTATATATCTTCAGGATATCTTTGGTGGACAGCGCACAATTAAAGCAAAAATCAAAGAGATGAATCTTGTTGATCACAGAATTTTACTTGAAGAAGAATAAATTCTGTTACATTCCCAACTTTGGGCAACGCCCTATGGACGATTCGACAGTATAACTGATTAAAATAATTACAAGCGAGAGTCTGCAATGAATCACCATCATCACCATGAAGATACGCACATAAAAGATCATGATTCGTCATCAGAAAAGGAAAAACTGGGGAAACTTTTCCAATATTGGATTAAGCACAATGAAGATCATGCGAAAACCTACCTTGAATGGTCAAAGAAGGCAGATATAGAGGGTTTAAAGGATGTGGTTAGTTGTCTTGAAAAAGCATCCGAGTTAACTATGTCCATTAACAAGCTATTTAAAGAGGCTATGGAAAAGCTTCTTTAGTTTTATTAGCTCGGCCTTAATTGATTTTCACGGCCTTTTTACCGAAAAAGATCTTTACCGCCATCACCCGGCTCTCATTTCTCATCCTAATATTTAATTAATCCTAATGTAGACGCTATTAAAAAATCAAAGATGCTATTGATAAAAAATTTTCATTGCTTATATTAACAAATATGATAGTTATATATACTTTTAATATTATTACTATCTTTCTCAGATAGCGTGGCAGTTCATTAAATGCAATGAGAAAACTTATACGTTCTTTTATCGAATACATAAAGGCAGAAAAGGGATATTCAGGGCACACAATCAGGAACTATGAAAGCGATTTGAGGCAATTTAGTAAATTTGTTGTAACTAAAAAGGGTATCAAAAAAGGTGATCCAGGAATTGACCTTGTAGACTATACGCTGATCAGATCATATTTGGGAGAACTCTTTGATACATGCAAGCGAACAACAATAGCCAGGAAACTTTCGACATTAAAATCATTTTTTAGCTATCTGGAATTAAGAGGACTTACACCGTTCAATCCTGCGGTAGATATAACTACGCCCAAGCAAGAAAAGCGTATTCCTGCGTATCTGCCGATAGATGACATGTTTGCCTTACTCGAGCAACCTGACAAGGAAAAAGAGCTGGGGCTCAGAGATCTGGCTATTTTGGAGCTACTTTATTCATGTGGTCTCAGAGTCAACGAGCTTGTCACCTTAGACATAGAGAAATTAGATCTTAATTCTCGTCTTGTGAGGGTATCAGGTAAAGGTGGCAAAGAAAGGTTACTGCCAGTTGGGAGAAAGGCTACTGTCGTAATCAAAGAGTATCTTGAAAATACAGAGAAGACAAGAAAAAAGGCCGGATATAGCAAGAATCATGGGCCGCTTTTTCTTAATTACAGGGGGGGAAGGCTTTCTGTGAGGAGTGTAGATAGATTGGTCAAAAGATATTCAATGGAATGCGGGATATCGATGGAAATCAGCCCCCATTCCATTCGCCATACCTTTGCAACCCATCTCTTGGATGGTGGTGCAGATTTAAGATCAATCCAGGAACTATTAGGTCATGTAAATCTTTCAACTACTCAAAAATACACACATGTGAGTATAGACAAGTTAATGGAAGTTTATGATAAATCTCATCCACGAAGCTAAAGAGGAAAAATGCCTGGAGTGCTGGAATATTATTCCATCACTCCAGCGTTCCTTCCTGACCAAGGAGGTTATCTATTGGAATTAGGACTTGAAAAAAGAGACAGGTCAAACCAAAAGAAGATCAGAGGAACTACGATCCTTTCTGTCAGAAAAGACGGACAGGGGGTTATGGCAGCAGATGGGCAGGTAACCCTTGAAAACACAATTATGAAAAAAAAGGCTAAAAAGCTCAGGTTTATGTATAATGATCAGGTCCTTGTAGGTTTTGCAGGAGCAACAGCAGATGCCTTTTCCCTTTTTGAAAGACTGGAGGCAAAGCTGGAAAAATTCAACGGAAACCTACCCAGAGCTGCTGTAGAGTTAGCCAAAGATTGGAGAACAGATAAAATTCTTCGTAGATTAGAGGCGCTGCTTCTTGCGATGGACAAGGAACATACCCTGATATTATCAGGTAATGGAGATGTGATTGAACCGGATGAAGAATTAGCAGCTATTGGTTCTGGAGGCCCATATGCCTTAGCTGCCGCCAGGGCTCTTATGGCTCACTCTAATTTAAATGGCAAATCTATAGCCATAGAGTCAATGAAAATAGCGGCCTCCATCTGTATCTATACCAATGAAGAGTTTGAAGTAAAACTTCTGCCCAATCCAAAGGCGTAAGAAAGAAAGCAATAGACAGTTAGCAGCAGGCAGCAAAGAGGTTTTTAGCGATTACTGCTTACTTCTTAACTTAGTCCCTCGATTCATAAATTCGATGACGTATTTATTTACTCCATTCGGCCCGAGCAGTTCGGCCTTGAGCTCACTGCCGAAAGGCTCATGGCCGAGGGCGGGACTAAGTGCTGCC
>DAOVDY010000225.1 GCA_030669265.1 Desulfobacteraceae bacterium
AAGATAATGAGTATCCTTGATAAAAATAAAACAGTTCTTTTGAGTTTGATGAGCCTCAAGGAACCTGAGGAAGAGGAGTGGTTGATAGTTTTACGATTAGATAGCGACAATGCTGAACCAATAGCCAAAGAGCTCACCTCCTCTGGTTTCAATGTTACCTATGTGGGGTAGAACTTAGGGACTTTGGCCCAACTGGAGTATTGGCCCGCCCTGGTGCGACTTGCATAGAATACAATATTATCGCTGTAATATCTCATTAGTTGAGTATATGTAATTAGCCCATTACAAGACAGGTCTGGGCCAGGGAGTGATGGAATGCTGGAGTGATGGGTTCAATCGAATGACTATTGAATACTGACAATTGTGAATTTCCAACACCAATATTCAATTTTACTACCCAGTACTCCAACGCTCCCTGGCCCAGACCTGGCATGCAATAACTGAGGCATATAGATTATACTCCCGAAGTATTACAGCGGCATCATAATGCTCCAGAAAAGTCGCGCCAGGGCAGGCCATCATTCCATATGAATGGCATGAAAGTATGATAACTAATAGCAATATGATTTTCCCGCCTACAGCGGGATAAAAATTTAATACATTGATAGAATATAGACCATGTCAAGAATAGGTAAAAAGCCGATTATTATGCCGAAAGAGGTAGAGGTTACGTTTGATGGCAGAATGTTGTCTGCCAAAGGACCCAAAGGGGAGTTGCATCGCTTTATTCATCCTAAAGTAGAATTAAATATAGATAAGTCGCAGATAGCAGTATCAATTTCTGATAACTCGAAAGAATATAAATCACTTTTTGGTCTTTTCCGCTCGCTGATAAGCAATATGGTTGTAGGTGTTAACGAGGGATTTAAAAAGACTCTTGAGATAGTTGGGGTAGGATATAGGGTTGAACTTTCAGGTAATCAATTGGTATTTAACCTGGGTTATTCAAATCCTATTAAATATGATATTCCACCTGGTATAGAAGTTCAGCTTGATCAAAAAAATAAGGTAATTTTGAGCGGGATAGACAAGGAACTTTTAGGGATTACCGCAGCCAAGATTAGAAGTTTTAGACCCCCAGAGCCGTACAAAGGAAAAGGTGTGAAATATTTTGAAGAAAAGGTGAGACGAAAGGCAGGAAAAACAGGGGCAAAAGCATAGGATTATATTTTTTTCATTTATGTATTCATTATGATCTCTATTAAAGACAACAGATTAGCTCGTTTAAAAAGGAAGAAGCGGGTACGAAAGAAAATAGAAGGGCAACCCGATAGACCACGTTTGACTGTTTTTAAGTCCGCACGGCATATATATGCCCAAATTATAGACGACAGTGTAAGGAGAACTCTCGTAACAACTTCAACAATATCTAAGGATCTTAAGTCGAAAACGAAAGGTATTAGCGGCAACATAAAAGGTGCGACATTGGTTGGCGAGACTATTGGCAAGAAAGGAGTAAAAAAGGGTATTATAGAGGTTGTTTTTGACAGGAACGGTTTTCTCTTTCATGGTCGGGTTAAAGCCCTTGCTGATGCGGCAAGAGAAAATGGTTTGAAATTTTAGTTATATGTTGCTGTTTTCTTAATGCTCGATAAAAACGTACCATTAATAAATATCAAGAATATATCTGTGAATGACGATTTTTAAGGCAAATAAAGGAGAAGTAATTGATTAAAGAAGATGAAGATGCCCAATTAATTGAGAAGGTTGTCTATATTAATAGAGTTGCAAAAGTAGTTAAAGGGGGCCGCAGGTTTTCCTTCAGCGCTATAGTAGTTGTTGGCGATGGGAAAGGTATGGTAGGCGCTGGACTTGGAAAAGCAAATGAAGTACCAGAGGCTATAAGAAAGGGAGGAGAAAAGGCCAAGAAGGATATGAGGCCAGTTTCACTTCTAAAAGATTCTATTTCATATGAGGTAATCGGTGTTTGCGGCTCGAGTTCTGTTCTGATTAAGCCAGCGCGCCCTGGAACTGGTATTATAGCTGGAGGAGCCGTCAGGGCAGTTTTAGAGGTGGCTGGTGTGAGGAACATTGTTAGCAAATGCTTACGTTCCCATAATCCCCATAATTTGGTCAAGGCTACTCTTAATGGGCTTTTATCCTTGAGAACTCCAGAGGAGATAGCGAGATCAAGGGGGAAGACTGCAGAAGAAATATTGACCTGAACGCGGATAGCTTTGCAGGAGTCTATATGAAGTTGAATGAATTGATACTGCCAAAAAGTTCTCGGAAAAAGAGAAAAAGAATCGGTAGGGGAAAAGGTGCAGGAAGCGGGGAGACCGCAGGTAAAGGGACAAAAGGGCAAAACTCACGTTCTGGCGGAGGGGTCCATTTAGGATTTGAAGGTGGGCAAATGCCTCTACAGAGAAGAATTCCAAAACGAGGCTTTACAAATATCTTTAAGAAACAGTATGAGATTATTAATATAAAAGATCTTAAATATTTTAAGTCAGGTGAATTAGTTAGCGGTGACACATTGCGTAAGAGCGGTTTGTTAAAAAAGGCTCACGCAGTTAAGCTTTTGGGGGAAGGGGAAATATCTTACCCAATAAGAATAAAGATTAATAAAGCCAGCCAAACAGCAAAAAGAAAGATTGAATCTGCTGGTGGCGAGATAGAGATAGCCTAATGGTGATCGGTGGTTTTCAAAATATAACAAAGATTCCCGAGCTAAGAAAAAGGATAATTTTTACCCTTTTAATGCTGCTAGTTTACAGGCTTGGGTGTTACATTCCAACACCCGGTATTGATTCAGCAGCATTGGCTGACTTTTTCAGTGCCCAGCAGGGCACCTTGTTTGGTCTCTTTGATATGTTTTCAGGGGGAGCTTTACGTAGGCTGTCAGTCATGGCCTTAGGAATAATGCCTTACATAAGTGCGGCTATTATTCTCGAGCTTCTCACAGTAGTTGTTCCCCATTTGGAAAAATTGAAAAAGGAGGGAGAAGCTGGGCGAAAAAAGATTACAAGGTATACACG
>DAOVDY010000194.1 GCA_030669265.1 Desulfobacteraceae bacterium
AGCCATTGCTCCAGTACCCCATCACTCCTATACTGCAATTGTGAGAAAAGCGAACTAAGTTCAAATCTCGTCTTTTCGTTTGTGCTGCTTATCTCAATAAAAAAACAGTCTATTGACCCCGAAGTATATTTCATATAAAAAGTGGTCTATTGATATGTAAAGAATCCAGGCCCAGAGGACCCGGCTTTGATTTATCCCCATAGGGGATTTGTGATGCCTGTTATTTCAGTGTTTTTTGGAATAATGGAGTGATGGAATAATGGAGTAATGCTAAAAACAAAACAGAAAAACATCATAATCTTTTGTTTTCATTCCAATACTCCAGTTCTCCAATACTCCAATACTCCCTTGTTTTATTTCAGGGCATAGCCAAAGAACTCTGACCTTGCTCAGAGAATAAGGTTTTTTCCACTAGAATAGATAAGTTTTTACCTATGAGCTTACAGAATAGCAATGGAAAAAGTTCTCTCTTTAAACTTCCCCATGTCTGGGCATTCACCACCTACTTTGCAGAGGGCCTTCCTTATACCTTAATTAGAATGGTCTCTTCTGTTTTTTTTAGAGATATGAGGGTTAGCCTTGAGGCAATTGGCCTTACATCCCTCTTTGGCGTACCATGGGTCATTAAATTCTTATGGGGTCCAGTCATAGACCAGTTTGGAACCAAAAGGAAATGGATCCTTATAATGCAATTTTTTTTGGTCCTCTTATTTCTTCTCGTTGCTTTTATGAGCCCCCTTCCGTATGGGATTAAGCTCATAGCAGGGCTTTTTTTTGTCGGTGCACTTTTATCAGCTACCCATGATATTGCCATTGATGGCTACTACATGGAGGCACTTGATAAACAGGGTCAGGCCAAGTTTGTAGGATACAGGGTGATGGCCTATCGCCTGGCAATGATGGCAGGAACAGGCATAATTGTTACCATAGGGGCAACAGTGGGCTGGTTTACTGCTTTCTTTGCTGCAGGGAGCTTTCTTGGCCTTCTATTTGTCTACCATGTTTTTTTCCTTCCTCATGTTGAAGAAGAAAAAATAAAAATACACACTTTGTTGAAGAGGGTATTTAGGATAAAGTTCCTCATTGCTAGTATTACCCTGGTTTTAATTTTATGGGGGATGAGATCTCTCTTCTGGAAAAGATTGAGTGACAGAGTAATTACCTTGCTCCCTTTTTTAAAATCAATAAGCCTTGCAGGGTGGGTTGCGATCGGGCTTCTAATTGTGTTAATTGGACTGGCCATCTTTAAAAACAGGATAAAAGAGCTATTATTTAGGGATAAGGAATCGTTTTATTCAAGGGCCTTCTTTGACTATATGGATAGGGATAAAATGGCAGTGGCAATAGCCTTTATAATCCTCATGAGGACTGGGGAATCAGCGCTCTCCTCTATGGTTGCGCCCTTTATGGTTGACTTGGGGATAAAGGTTCATTACGGATGGCTTTCCGGTGGAGTTGGACTACCTTTTTCTATTATTGGGGCTATGGCTGGGGGATTTTTGATCTCTAAGTTTTCGTTAAGAAAGACGATCTGGCCTTTCCTGTTAGCCCAAAATCTAACCAATGTAATATATATGGGCCTGGCCCTTAGTCTGGCAAAATACATAACCGTAAATACAGGGGCAGATGTTGTAATATTTATAGGACATTTTAATCTTTTTTTAGTTGCATGTGTGCATGCCTTTGATCAGTTTGCTGGAGGGCTTGGCACGGCAGTTCTCATAACCTTTTTAATGAGAACATGCCTAGAGCAATTCAAGGCAGCCCATTTTGCTATTGGCACGGGCCTGATGAACATTAGCGGAGTTTTAGCAGGTGTTGCCAGTGGCTTTTTAGCAGAAAGGCTGGGTTACGGAATTTTCTTTGGAATTAGTTTTCTGTTATCTATTCCTGGCATGTGTTTGATATTCTTTACCCCTTTTTTAGATAACAGGTCGCAGATTTTAAAGAAACAAAACTAATCCTCTACTTTTATCTTTAGATAGAAATCCCCTCTCCTTTTGCCATTCAACTGTCTCCCCAGTCCGGAAAGCCTCAACTTACTCCCTTCCGAGGTACCTGGGGGGATGTTTAACACAAACATCCGTTTCTTGAAACCTTCCGGAATGTTAACAAGCTTTCGAGCACCAAAGATGGCCTCCCTTTTTGTGATGGATATGTTCCCATACATGTCCGGATCTTGCCCAAAACTAACTGGCCTTATCACTTGAATCCTTTCAGATCTTTTTTTCTTGGTTATCTGTCTGATCTTTTTGCCTACAGGGCGTTCCTTGAATGACAAAAACATTTTAAGAAAGATAATTCCAAAGATGAATCCTCCGATATGTGCCCACCAGGCGATACCACCCTGCCCTGCAGTCGATGCTGCACTAAGGATTTGGAAGATAAGCCAGATGCCGAGAAAGAAAACAGCAGGTATTTCTACGAACTGGAAGAAGAAAAAGATTGGTATGAGGGTCAATATCCTTGATTTAGGATATAGTATCATATAGGCCCCCATTACTCCTGCAATAGCCCCACTCGCCCCAATGGTTGGTATTTGAGAGTGGTAGTTAATAAGAAGATGGGAGAAACCAGAGGCGAGCCCGCACAGAAGATAAAAGAGAAGATATCTGAGAGGACCGAGCCTATCCTCCACATTGTCGCCAAATATGTAAAGTGACCACATATTTCCAAGGAGATGAAAGAACCCCCCATGAAGGAACATAAAGGATAAAAAGGAGATGATTTGCTGGCTAGAGGTAAAATATGAAGAAATTGATGGGATGGTGTACCTGGCAGGGACAAGTCCATAGGTATAGATAAACCGATTTAATCCTTCACCCTGGGTGAGCTCTATAATAAAGAAAAGGATATTAAGAACAATAATTGCTGTATTTACTACAGGGTAATTTTTTGAACGAATTGTGTCTCTAATAGGGATCATTTAAGTGCCTAACTCCCAATTCTTAACCAAATACAACAGGCTCCCTAAGGATCAGGGATATAGACCGAGTGGATGTGAGAGCAATAGCAGGATACACATCTCTGAGGGATATCATCTGCCTTAAATTATCAGCAGTTCTTGAAACAAGCATGGCCAGATCACCTTCGATCATATCTGCTATAGTTAAAACCCTTTCCCAATTGAGCCCTTTTGCCCAGGCATATATTGTAGCCACTGCCCACAATGGAAGTGGTCTTACAGGGAATCCATGAATAGTTTTTCTTTCTATAAGAGGGGCGAGACCGTTTTTCAATTTGTTATATGCATTCATAAGCTCTTGTGGAACCTTTGATTGGTCAAATTCAACCTCTATCTCCCTGTCGTAGACAAACA
>DAOVDY010000134.1 GCA_030669265.1 Desulfobacteraceae bacterium
ATATGTTGGGGCCTGCGGTTTTCCCCACTGATATGTCATGAAAAGTACGGCGGCCTCCGACTCGGTCGAGCTCGTCGCGGGCCACCAATCACTTCAGAAAAGGTCTCATTGCCCATAAATAATAGGTTCAATGGTACAACCCTGTGATCACTTGCGTTTCCCTGCTTATCTTAAACGATTTAATCATGTATTACATGAATATCCATAATTCAATTAAAAAGTGGTTATCATTTAAATCTCTCTAAGATCGTTCTTGCGTGAAGAGGAAGGCCTTCTGCTTCAGCTAAGGTAACTACCGTATCTTTAAGGAATGAAAGTCCATCCTTGCTAAGATACTGAAAAGTTGTTTTTTTTATAAAATCGTCTACAGATAAACCCGAAAACATTCGTGCCGTCTGACCTGTGGGCAGAACATGATTTGTGCCAGAGGCATAATCGCCTACAGGAATAGGGGAAAATGGCCCCATGAATATAGAGCCTGCATTTTTAATTTTCTTTAGGGTAACAAAAGGCTCTTCAGTCATTATCTCCAAATGTTCTGGTGCATACTCATTGACAAAATCAATGGCCTGCTCTATATCCCGTGCAATTAGGATATAGGAATGTTTTGTAAGCGATGAGGTAATGATTTCCTTCCGAGGAAGTTTGGGCAGTTCTTTGTTTATTTTATTCGAGACCTTCAATGCAAGTTCATCTGAAGTTGTCACAAGAATGGATGCGGCATCTGGATCATGCTCTGACTGGGATAATAAATCTATTGTAATGAAATCTACATTTCCTGTCTTGTCCGCAAGAATCATCCCTTCACTTGGTCCAGCAGGTGAGTCTATACCTACCTGTCCAAATACCATAATCTTTGCAGCAGTAACATATTTGTTTCCGGGGCCAACTATTTTATCTACTTTAGGAATAGTTTTGGTGCCATAGGCCATCGAGGCAATGCCCCATGGTCCACCGACCTTAAAAATTTTTGTTGAGCCAGCTATATCTGCAGCAACTATGGTGGAAGGATTTATGATCATACCCTGATCCGGAGGGGTACAGGCAACAATTTCCTTCACGCCGGCTACTTTGGCAGGCAAAATTGTCATCAGGATAGAACTTGGGTAAGCGGCTCTTCTACCAGGTATGTATGCGCCAACTCTTTCTAATGGTGTCATCATCCGTCCAGCTAAAATGCCATCGGCAATATCAATCATCCACATCTCTTTCTCTATCTGGGCACGATGGAACTTAACTATATTTTCTGAGGCAAACTTTAGTGCATCAATTACCTTTGAATCAACATTTCGGTAGGCCTCTTCAACATCCTCCTTTGTTACCTCCATATCCTTTAAGGTAAGACCATGTTTATATTTTTTGTAATGATTGAGGGATACCTGGTCACCATTATCCCTGACATCCAGCACAATTTCCCTTACCTCTTCATAGATGGAGTCAATGTCTTCACTGGATCTTTTCATAATGATACGATATTGTTCAGGTCTTACGTTATCTATCTTCTCTGGTTTTAAGATCATCTTTGAATCTCCTACTATTTTTTGTTATTTGTTTTATTATGCCGCAGACTGCACCCGACATCCATTTTTAATTAATTTTCATCTAAATAGAAATAAAATATATTTTGTTACATATACTTTTAAGGATTATACTATAACATAATTTGTAACTACGCAGGTTGTCAGAATCACGGTTCAAGCCTGCCCGCCGGACGGCAGGCAGGCTTGAACCCCTGAACTTTGAACCTTAGTAGTAACTTTTATATACCAATAATGATAGACCGATGTCTGTGGTAAAATCAAACTTCTTACTAAAATTATCGAGTAGTTGGGCAGCAAAAAGCCAGGCCACTCAATAATTTAGCTAATCAGTGATGAGAGCTAGCAATGCTGAGTAGTGATACCCTAAAAAATGTTCCTCAAGGATCAGGGGTTTATCTCTTTAAGGATAAATCGGGGAAGATACTTTATATTGGCAAGGCCAAAAACTTGAATAAACGTATCTATTCCTACTTCAGCAAGGGCAGTAATCAGCCCTATAAATTATCTCTCATTCTTAAGGGTGCCCACAAGATAGACCATATTGAAACCGCAACAGAAAAAGAGGCATTGATACTCGAAGGAAATCTTATAAAGAAGTATCGACCCAAATATAATGTAATGTTAAAGGATGATGCTAATTATCCCCTCCTTAAGCTGGATATCAATACCAAGTATCCTCGCTTGATTATTGTAAGAAGGATGAAAAATGACGGAGCGCTCTATTTTGGTCCTTTTACATCCGCTTCAGCAGTACGCTCTACCCTGCGCCTGATAGGGCCTATTTTTCCTTTACGAAAATGCACCACAAAGGGAATCCCTAAGAGATCAAGACCATGTCTAAATTATCAATTAGGCAGATGCCTTGCGCCATGTTGCTTGCATGTAAGGGTAGAGGATTATCAAGATATAGTGGATCAGGTCAAGTTATTTTTAGAAGGGCGCAGCAAAGAATTGATCTCGAAATTAAGGAAAATAATGCAGAAGGCCGCAAAAGAACTTAATTTTGAAAAATCTGCCAGGATAAGAGATCAAATCAGGGCTGTTGAAAAAACAGTGGAACGTCAAACCATGGTCTCCACAGGAATGAAGGATCAAGATATTATAGGACTATCGTGCCATGGTAACGAGGCAGGGGTTGTAATACTCTTGGTGCGCAGTGGTTATATGGTTGGAAGTAAAAATTATGTCATACATTATAAATGGGAAAATCCAGGCGAAGTACTCGAGGCCTTTCTGAAACAATACTATAGAGATAAGGAATTTATCCCTCCTAATATAATTCTATCGGATGCAATAAATGATAAGCATTTAATCTCTGCATGGCTGACTGGGAAGGCTGGAAAAAAAATTTCTATCTCTGTTCCCGTAAGGGGAGATAAGAAAAAACTTGTCAATATAGCCATGATAAATGCGAAAAATATTCTACTAAAACGGCAGAAAAGGGACCATGGTGCCACCCTTGACGAAGCGAGATTCGTGCTTAAACTTAAACGAAGGCCTGAACACATAGAAGGAATAGATATATCCAATCTGAAAGGTGATCTCGCTGTCGCTTCTTTAGTAACCTTTGTTGAAGGTCTGCCGCAGAAGTCTGGTTATCGTAATTACAGGATAAAAGAAGTAAAGGGAATAGACGATTATTCCATGATTGCAGAGGTAGTTAAAAGAAGGCTGAAAAAGGGTAAACCACCTGATCTATTTGTTATAGATGGAGGAAAGGGTCATCTCTCTGTAGTACTGAAAACTATAAATACCCTAGGCCTTGTGTCTCCACTAGAAGCTATATCTATCGCAAAGGCTGATAAAGGAAAACCAGGAGCCATAGATAAAATATATCTTTCAAACAGGAAAAACCCTCTTATCCTTGCCAGAAATCATCCAGTGCTTTCTTTGCTCATGCGCATCAGGGATGAGACACACAGGCGAGCGGTAAGTTATCATCGAAAAAGGAGAAAAAAACGGTTAACAGAATCTGATCTCGACATGATTCCCGGCATAGGAGAAAAAAGAAAAAAGGTATTGCTCAAATATCTAGGAGATCTTCAATCCATAACCAAGGCAAAAGTTCCAGACCTGGAGAGAATCCCAGGAATCAGTCATGTAATAGCTAATACTATCTTTGATTATTTTAACAGGAAACACCCATAGAGAGTCTTTCAAGAGTAGTTACCAAAATTTAAATTTATAGTATAGGAATTTCCTTTTTTTGACAGGATAGACGGGATGTTCTGGATATAAAGAATATAAAAAAATCTTGTTAATCCCTGGCCCAGACCTGATTTATAAGCAAAAGTTCCAAAAACTAATATCCTGAAATATTACAGCGACAATAGCTTATTCCAAGCAAGTTGCACCAGGGCGGGCCTGTCAATCTTGTCAAAAAAGTTCCGCCGCAGGCAGCTAAGTTCAAAACATTATAAAAATCGAAGCTGCAAAAAGTATATATTTTTTTATTATTTGTATGTGATAATTTTATAATAACTAAAGGAGAGTTAACTTATGAAAATAGCGTTTTCCTCAACAGGAACGGATCTTAACTCCGAGATAGATCCAAGGTTTGGCAGGTGTGCATATTTCTTAATTGTAAACCCTGATGATATGACCTTTGAGGCCATTGAAAATGAGAGTATGTCCCTTGGTGGAGGAGCAGGGATTCAGTCAGGCCAATTTATCGCTTCCAAAGGGGCTAATGTAGTTATAAC
>DAOVDY010000040.1 GCA_030669265.1 Desulfobacteraceae bacterium
GGGAAAAGAGAAAAGCCTGTCAGGTGCAGAGAGATCTTTAATCCATAGAACAAAAGGAGCATGTCTTAGCTCTATTGAGTTCGGTAAGACTCGAAAAAGGGCGAAAAAAACGGGAATCTGGACTATCATGGGCAAACAACCGCCCATGGGGTTAATCTTATATGTTTTATAAAGGCCCATTAGCTGTTTCTGCATCTCTTGCTTATTCCCTTTATATTTCTCTCGTATCTTGGCCATCATAGGTTGAAGCTTCCTCATTTCTTTCATGGATTGATAACTTTTATGGGTAAGGGGCCAAAATAGTATCTTGATAATAATAGTAAGCAATATGATTGAAATGCCATAATTACCTAAGTATTTATTGAAAAACCTGAGAGTAACCAATAGGGGTTTTGCAATAATATCAAACCATCCAAAGTTGATAGCCTTCTCGATCTTTTTGTTTAAGGCCTTTAGAATATCGAGATCCCTGGGGCCAAGATAAAGGGTAAAGCTCTCTGTTGCCTTCTGGTGCTGCCTGAGGTTCAGCGAGGGAGTTATGTAAGTTATTCTGACCTCACCATCGGGAAGGGTTGTGCCTTTTACTGTTGCTTTCTTGTCTTCCTCGCTGATTATTGCGGTCATAAAATACGCTTCTTCATAGGCAATCCAGGATATCTGGCCAGAAAATAGCTTGTCTTTTAATTTTTTGACCTTAACCTCTTCTAGTTTGTTGCCAACAAGAAAGGCCATACCCTCAAAAGCATAATAGCTCTTCTTAGTCTGTTGAGGGAAATGGGCCAGCTTTAACAAAAGACTATCATCAATTATGTATTCAGATCTATTATCAATTATTACTGACAGGTCAATCTTGTAGCTATCAGCATAAAAAACAAACCTTGTTGTTATCCCTATTCCCTGAGGTGATTCCCACTCATAAATCAATTCCTTTGGCTGATCACCTGTTCTGATAGAAATACTCTGGCGATTTACCTTATAAGCAGCCCAGTTAGCGTTGGGTATGCTTTGTCCAGAGAATCCAAGATTAAAGCCACATCCATCTTTATTTTTAACGTGAATTAATTCTTTTAAGGGAGCGCCTTTTTCGAGCTTGGACAGGTAATTACTTAATTTAAAGCTCTTAATGAGAGGACCAGAACCAGAAAAAATAGCCGTATAAAGGTCTGTTTCGACCGTGATATCTCTGGCGTCTCTTTCTGTCTCTAACATAAGATCCCGCTTTGGGCCTGCGGGCAATGGTCTGTCTTCCAAAGCGGGGTGAAATCGCTCTTCTTGTTGGCTTTGCTCTTTTTTGGGAATCGACTGTTTCTCAGTTGATTTATCTGTTGGCTTTGGGCCAAATAAAACGGACCAGACAAGGAAGACAAGGAACGATAGACCTAAAGCCAGCAACGTTCTTTTATCCATAAATAAATTCCTACTTTAAAAAAATAAATTATAATAGCTAATGTTAAAATTATCAACCTATGCTGCTTCAATGACACATAAAACGTCAAACAATTTGCTCAAAATTCAAAAATGCTATTATACGGACGCTTACCCTGTTAGAATGAGTCTGATAAGGGCGCTGTTAGGATATATACGCAGAGGGCAGATTTGTTCTTCACACGGGGTATAAAGTCCCACTTACAATTCTAACCGGGCTTACTTGAGAGGATCATAGCCCCCCGGATGAAAGGGATGGCATTTAAGGATCCTTATTAAAGCGAGGAACCCTCCTTTTATTATACCGTATTTATTGATGGCGAGGGAGGCATAGGTAGAACAGGTGGGCATAAAGCGGCAAGAGGATGGTATAAACGGTGATACTAATACTTGATAAAGTCTAATTAATGAAATTATATAGGCTCGAGGCTTAAAAGAAAGGACCATCATTTTTTAGCAGTAAGTTTCCTAACTCCTCTTGTACCTTAAAAAAGTCGACCGTATTATTTCCTTTTAAAGCAGTAATTATAAGATCGTATCCTTTTGGAATCTGTTGTTTGTTGAGCCTAAAGAATTCTCTTATCAGTCGCTTAATCCTGTTTCTTTTTACAGAATTCCCAACCCTTTTACTGACCGTTATACCTAATCTGGTAATAGCCCCTCTGTTTTTTCTTATAATAACAACAAAATTTTTAGTATAATACCGTCTCCCGTGAAGCCCTAAAGAAATAAACTCTTTCTTTTTTAATATTCGTTCCTTTCGTTTAAAAGAAAATAATCCCATCTTAAAAGCTTATCGCTACGATATGGGCAAAACCCAACCCGTATAACATGCTGCTACATTTAATATTTTAAACAGAAAGTCTTTTTCGGCCTTTTGCCCTCCTTTTCTTTATCACATTTATACCACCCTTACTGCTCATTCTGGCCCGAAAACCGTGTGTACGAGATCTTTTTATGTTGCTTGGCTGAAATGTTCGTTTCATAAATCAACGTGCCTTTAATAAAAAATCGATAATTGTAATAATCATAGGTTATCTAAGTTGTCAAGATAAAAGAGTCCTGTAAAGTATTTTATATTTGATAAATCTTGTAAAATTAATTATGTATGGTAGGTTAGAAATAAAAATTACGGAAAGGAGACTCGATGCTATTAGATCCTATACTCGGCTTATTCTCTAACGATCTTGCCATTGACCTGGGCACGGCAAATACATTAGTTTATGTAAAGGGCAGGGGAATAGTCTTGAATGAGCCTTCTGTAGTAGCGATAAGGAGAGGAGACCGGGGAGGAAACAAGGTATTAGCAGTAGGAAAAGAGGCAAAAATAATGCTGGGGCGAACACCCGGACATATTGTAGCGACCAGGCCAATGAAAGATGGGGTTATTGCCGATTTTGATATCACCGAAACCATGCTCAGGTATTTTATTAGAAGGGTTCATAATAGAAGATCTCTTGTGAGGCCCCGGATAATTATATCTATTCCATCGGGAATAACTCAGGTCGAAAAGAGGGCAGTCCGTGAGTCTGCAGAGTCTGCAGGGGCTAGGGAGGTTTTTTTAATTGAGGAACCCATGGCTGCGGCTTTGGGGGCGGATTTACCTATAACTGAGCCAACAAGTAATCTAGTTGTTGATATAGGGGCAGGGACTACGGAAGTGGCTGTTATTTCCTTGGCAGGGACTGTCTATTCGCGTTCAGTAAGGGTGGCTGGTGATAAGATGGATGAGGCCATCCTTCAGCACATCAAAAGAAAATATAATCTTTTGATTGGTCTTCAAACGGCAGAACTAATCAAAGTCACTGTTGGAAATGCTTTTCCAACTGATGAACCGGAGTGTATAGAGGTTAAAGGCAGAGACCTTGTTACAGGCATACCAAAGATACTCACTATAGATTCAGAGGAGGTTAGAAAGGCAATATCTGAACAGGTAGATGCGATCATTGAAACAGTAAGAATTGCTCTAGAGCAGACTCCACCTGAATTATCTGCTGATGTGGTAGATAAAGGCATAGTTTTAACTGGCGGTGGTGCACTATTAAAAAATATTGATGCCTTACTCCGCGAAGAGACGCGTCTGCCGATAACCATCACAGATGATCCACTTACCACCGTTGTTATAGGGGCAGGAAAGGTCTTGGATAATCTATCGATTTTAAGAGAGGTTACAGTCAAATAATCAAAACGGTTAGGTTTAAAATAATTGACCATTTTTTTAGAGCATAGGGCAAAATGGATTTCCTATCTTTTTATTCTCCTATCCCTAATCCTGCTGTCTCTCAGTATTGGCAAGGGACGGGAATGGAATCCTGCAGAAAAGCTTGCGATTGAGATTACTGCACCCTTTCAAAAATTTTTTATCGGGACAATATCCACAGCAAAGGATATATGGAAGAATTATTTTTTTTTAGTTGAGACCCGCCAAGAAAATTTGCGTCTCAACAAAAAGATAGACCTCCTCGAGATAGAAAACAGCAGGTATCAAGAACTATTGTTGACTAACCAGCGCCTGCAACAACTCCTTAAATTTCAACAAAACACCGAAGAGACTTTTTTGCCAGCTAGAGTGATTGGATGGGATTCAAGCGTTTTGTTTAAATCCATAATTATTGGTAGAGGGGAAAACGATGGTCTTAAGATAAACATGCCGGTGGTTAATTCAAAAGGCGTTATTGGAAGAACGGTTTCTGTCTCTCATAATTACACCCAGGTATTATTGATTACAGATCAAAACAGTGCTGTCGATGGATTGGTTCAGAGATCAAGATGCAGAGGAATGCTTAAAGGAAGAGGATTAAGTGAATGCTCTTTTGATTATGTAATAAAGGCATGTGATATAGAAACAGGTGACGCAATTGTAACCTCAGGATTGGGAAGGACGTTTCCTAAAGGCCTTTATCTGGGCACAGTTAAAAAGATAAAGGATTCTCCTGATAAGCTATTCAAGGATGTAATGGTAGCTCCAGCTGTAGATTTCTCAAAATTGGAAGAAGTTCTCGTAATTTTGAGATCAGGTTTTGTGCCGGGGGCAAGCATTGATGATTGACCATTTAAGGAACGGATCCATTTTTGAGGAAAGCTTTAAATCCTGTTCGCAAGAAAATCGGCAATCTAAAATGCACGACATTAAGCCCTTCGATTCATAAGTTCGATAGCGAACTTATTTAGACTTCGGCTGAGCTCAGTCGAAACCCTCAGGACTCAGTGTTCAGTGAGCAACATTGCTGAAGCAAGCGGTCAAAATACGTCACCGTATTTGAAGATTGAAGCACTAAGGTATAGGAGTGAAGATCAGTAAATTTTTTAAGTTATGGAAAGAAGACAGGATATTTTTCTATCCTTTAATCTGGTTGACATGTGGTTTTTTTGTAATTTTAAGAGGAAGCATAAACCATCTTTTAAGGATCGAATGGTTAGATCTTGATATAATCCCTATCTTCCTGATATATCTCGTCGCAAGAGATCAAAATTATAAGGCGAGCTGTCTCGCTTTTTTTATGGGGCTATTGACAGATATATTTGCTCCATGTCAGCTTGGTTTGTTCGCTTTTACCTATTCTGCTATTCTTCTTGTAGTTAATCATTTTCGACGATTTTTGGATCTCAACAATATCAAGACCTCAATTTTATTGGTGGTCTTTTTTCTTTTGGCTAAGTTGTCTTTTCTCCTGATTGTAATGAGATTTTTCCCTATAAGGCAATTTATTGGCTTGATTCCTTTTGTTTTATTATCAGTTTCCATTGTAATAACAAGCCTGATTACCCCATTTTTATTTTATTTCCTAAATCTTCTGAGAGGACAAGAGAGCCAGGATCACGCCCAAACAGGATCCCCAGCATATTTATAGCCATTTTTGAGGGATAATTCATGATATGGCGTTCAAAGATTAATCCTATAGAAGCCGAAATATATCAGAAAAGACTAAAAACGTTGACTCTCTTTGTCCTTATTGTGGTTGGTGTTTTGTTTGTACGATTGTGGTTTTTACAAATCATTAGCGGGGCCACATATAGGAGAAAATCAGAGAGCAATAGAATAGATTTAAGAGATATTTTACCTGTGCGAGGAATGGTTTTTGACAGAAACGGTGAGCTTTTAGTCGATAACAGAGCATCCTTTGCCGTAGGCGTGATCCCAGAGGATATTAAAAATCTTGATGGGTTAATAGATGATATCAGTAGATTGATAGAAATCGATAGCCTATCAGCTAAAAAAACGATAAATGAGGGCTTAAGACGGAACCCATTTAATCCTGTTTACATTAAAAAAGGCCTCACAAGAGATGAGTTAGCCAGAATAGAAACTAATATTTTTCACATGCCAGGCGTAATTATCGAAGTAAAGCCAAAAAGGCATTATATATATGGTCCCTTTGCTTCCCATCTCATCGGCTACCTTGGGGAAATTGACAAAGGACAGCTTAATAAGGAAGGATATAAAAGGAACAAGACCGGTGATTTTGTGGGCAAATTCGGCATAGAAAAAAAATGGCAAAGATATTTAAATGGTGTTAGGGGAGGACAACAGATTGAGGTAGATGCAGCGGGAAGAAGATTACGGGTATTATACCAAAAGGCGGCAGAGCCAGGGTTTAATGTTTATTTAACAATAGACAAAGATCTTCAAATGTTGGCAGAATATTCCCTCGAGAACAGAGCAGGCGCTATTGTTGCCATGAATCCAATGACTGGAGAGGTATTGGCTATGGCAAGTAGACCAAGTTTTAATCCTAATGACTTTGCCACAGGGATGGACGAGAAGGTATGGAAAAGATTGGTTTCTAACCTTCGCTTTCCACTACAAAACAGGGTAATCTCAGGGCAGTATCCACCAAGTTCTCTTTTTAAGATAGTCGTAGCCATAGCAGGATTAGAAGAAGGAGTTATTGATCCATATGAAAAGATTTATTGCAGAGGAAGCTATAGCTTTAGAGGAAGGGCATATCGTGATTGGAAAGAGGAAGGGCATGGCTATGTTGATTTACACAGGGCATTAGTTGAATCATGCGATGTCTACTTTTATAAAATGGGCCAGAAGATAGGGATTGATACTATTGCACGATATGCCAAGAGCCTTGGCCTTGGTTCTAAAACAGGCCTTCAATTAGGAGACGAAAAAATAGGGCTTATCCCAAATAAGGCCTGGAAATTGAGACGATGGCATATTCCATGGCAGGAAGGGGAGACATTGTCTGTGGCGGTTGGCCAAAGCTTTACTCTTATAACGCCTATTCAAATGTTAAGATTTGTATCAGCCCTTTTTAATGGGGGCATTCTTTTTAGACCACATGTAACGAAAGG
>DAOVDY010000100.1 GCA_030669265.1 Desulfobacteraceae bacterium
AAAACATATACAGCTCCTGATATTTTCAGATGGACCATCAAGAACTGCGACAAACCTGGCATGGCGTTAAATTATTTTTTCGCCAAACTCGGGATCTTCGGAGGGGCGGCTGTGGATTTCAATGCCATGGGACATCAGGCAGGCACCAAGGCGGTTAAGATTATAAAAGGATCCAGGGCCGGAGATCTCCCCATAGAAGATGCCAATAAGTACGCTATTGTCTTCAATCTAGCCAGAGCAAAAGAGCTTGGCATCAATATCCCATTTGAAATTCTTGGAGCTGCTGATTTTGTCTATGAAGAAATCGTTTTAAAGTAGCTGTAACCTAAGTTGAGCGATTAGCTGTTAGCCATTAGCGTTTAGCTTTGAAAAATCAAGGCATTACGTTAATTAGAAATAACACCCATAATTTAGCTGCATGGGAGATAATGATAATGAACAGGGCTTCTTTTATTATTTTAACAGGCTTTCTGATTGTCATTTTTGTAAGTACGGCATTGGCCTCTTCTCCAAAAAAGATTTTCTGTGTGCAGAGTTATGATAAAGGCAATGTTTGCGGTGCAAGGATTGAGGCCGGGGTGCTCAAATCGTTAAAGAATCTGGGATATGAGGAAGGAAAGAATATAGAGCTCTTTCACTTCTATATGGATACCAGACACGAATATATAAAATCGGAAGAGGTGAAGATGAGGGGCAAGCTTGCCTTGAAGCAAATAAAAGAGGTTGATCCTGACCTAGTGTTGATTATTGACGACAATGCCTGTGAACACGTAATGCTTCCCCTGGCTAAGAGCAAGTATCCTATCGTTTTTTCAGGTATGAATGTTCGTCCTGAATACTATGACAACATAACGGATTTTATGAAAACACGGGAGCGTCCGTCATTTAACATTACGGGCGTGACGGAAGAAGCCCCCTATGAGGCAACTATCAAGTTGTTGAAAGAGTTGGTCCCCGATGCCAAAAAGATGGTGGCCATCTCATCGACAGGCGCTCCATTTCTGACCCTGATGGCCAAGGACTTTGAACAGAAGATCACTGCCCATCCTGAGAACTATCCAATAAAACTTGATAAAATGGAATATGTACGCACATTTAAGGAATATAAATCACTAATAAAGAAATATGAAAAGGCTGATCATATTGATATCATATTTAATATTGTCCTTAGTACCTTGGAAGACGAGAATGGAAAGGGTGTGCCGCTAAGGGAAGCCCTTAGATGGATGGTCAGAAATCAGAACAAACCCGGCTTTACCTGGCTGGCAGACTGGGTTCCAATGGGATATCTGTGCTCTGCAGGCATTGATCTTCCCATGTGTGGAGATCAGGTGGCGCAGAAAGTGGTTCAAATACTTAACGGGAAAAAGCCTGGTGATATTCCAATTGAGAGGCCAAAGGATCAATATGTTGTCTTAAATCTGGCAAGGGCTGAGCAATTGGGGATAACCATCCCCGTTTCTATTTTGGAAGCAGCAGCTAGGGTATATCGCAGCATGAGCGTTTATCCTGAGTATCAAATAGCCGGGCGTTAATATGAAGAGGCCTCTTCTATACAGCTTAAGATCAAAGCTTATTTTTACAACTTTAATAATACTTGCCCTTCCCATGTCCATTGCCACTTTCTATGCCATTGGATCCTTTGATAAGTATATAAAACAGGAGGTAGAAAACGAACTTCAATCTAATCTTACAATTGCTTCACTTATATACGATAATCACAAGCAAAGATTAACGGCTATCGCCAGGGCCATCTCTCTTGATAATACCTGCAAAATCGCACTAAACCTGGGTATGAATTCCCAACTCGCTACGTATATATCAGGTCTATTTCATGAATATGATATTACCATGTTAATTATCACTGACAAAAATGGGCAGATTGTATGCCAGGGAAACGAAGCGGGTTTTTCTGCATCCGACATCTCCGGGCATGATCTTATTAAAAGAGTAATTAATGGGGAATCAGTGATATCCACAGAAATAGAGTCTGACCCCGGCCTGCTTAAAGAGATTCTTAATGATGAATCTCTTTCCGGATATGGCAATTCTGCACTCATGATTGAGGCAGCAACGCCTATTTATCTCAGAAATGAACTTGTTGGCGTTGTATTGGTTGGAGATTTGCTAAATAATAATATGAAGCTTGTTGGGAATATTAAGGAGACGAGTGGCGAAACAGAATGCTTTATTCTGATGGGAGATAGGATTATATCGTCCACCTTTTTAGACAAGAACGGAGTTCCCTTAGTTGGTAAACACCTTCAGTTAAGTAAAGATATAGGAGATACATCTGAAATAAAAGATGTGGAGATACTTGGCGATAAGTACATTTTTGATTTTCAAACAATAAGGGATATCAACAACGAAGATGTCGGGTTGTTAGCGGTTGTCTCTAATTTAAAGAGGATGGAGATCATGAAAAAAGCAACCAGAGACAGGATGCTTTTGATATCTGCCGGCGGTATTGTGCTTGCCATAATTCTCATTATCCTTATATCGAAAAAAATAACCGATCCAATTAAGACAGTAATCTACGGCATGGCTGCAATAGGTGAAGGGAAGCTGGATCATCGCGTAGAAATCGTTCAAAAAGACGAGGTCGGTAAGTTGATCCATGGCTTTAATAAAATGGCTGATAGCTTGGTTGAAAGACAATCGGAGCTTGAAAATGAGAGAAAAGTTGCTCTGGAGGCAAGCAGATTAAAGAGTGAATTCCTTGCTAACATGAGTCACGAGATTCGAACTCCCATGAACGGGATCATCGGGATGACCGATCTGGCCCTTAGCACGGATCTTAGCAAAGAGCAGCGGGAATACATGGAGATGGTGAAGATCTCCGCAGATTCCCTTCTATGCCTATTGAACAGTATCCTGGATCTTTCTAAAATCGAGGCCGGGCGTCTCGAGTTGGAGGAGATACCATTTGACCTGCGCACCACAATGGAGACTGCTACTGAAATACTGGCAGTGATGGCATATGATAAGGGACTGGAGCTTGCCTGTCACGTCAAGCAGGACGTGGCTGCGGCTCTGGTGGGGGACCCTGTTCGATTGCGGCAGATCATCATCAATCTGGGGGAAAATGCAATCAAATTTACAGACAAGGGAGAGGTCGTCATCGAGGTGGAGACGGAGAAGGAGGAGGAATCTTCAGTTCTTTTGCATTTCACAGTCTCGGACACGGGCATTGGGATTCCTCCTGAAAAGGCGGATGCGATATTTGAAAGTTTTATCCAGGCGGATGGTTCAACCACCAGACAGTACGGAGGCACTGGTTTGGGCTTAACTATCTCCAAACAATTCGCAGAGATGATGGGCGGGCGCATGTGGGTGGAGAGCGAGCCGGGCAAGGGAAGCACCTTTCATTTTACGGCCCGTTTCGGGTTGGGCAGTGCGGAAACGAGGGAAATAGCGCGCATTAAGGAATCGGACCTTTCGGGAATACGAGTTCTTGTTGTGGATGACAATGCCACCAACCGCTTGGTAATCAGGGAGATGGCATTATCCTGGGGTCTTGTGCCTGTTGAGGCTGTGGATGGTGAGGAGGCCCTTTATGAGATGGAAAAGGCGTTTGATGCCGGCGACCCTTACAATCTCCTTTTGTTGGATTTCCAGCTTCCAGTTACGGATGGGTTTGAGGTGGCAGGGAGGATCAAAGAGAGGCCTTTTGGCGCGGATGTGAAAATCATCCTGCTTACCTCTGCAGGTCAAAGAGGAGACGCAAAGCGTTGTGAGGAATTAGGGATATCGGGCTATCTGCACAAGCCGGTGAAGCAGTCGGAACTTCTGGATGCCGTTAAAATGGCCTTGGGGCATCCTTCCGGTAAAGATGGTCCCTTGATTACCCACCACCTTATCCGGGAGGCCCGCAAGAAACTACATATACTCCTGGCTGAGGATAATATCGTGAATCAGAAGCTGGCTGCGAGGATGTTAGAGAAGCGAGGCTATCAGGTTGTTGTGGCACCTGATGGCAAAAAGGCGGTAGATGCCTTTGAGAAAGAGCATTTTGACCTCATCCTGATGGATATCCAGATGCCTGAGATGGACGGCCTTGAGGCAACTGCAGAAATTCGTAAAAGGGAGGAACAGCTCAAAGCTCAAGGCTCAAAGCTCAAAGCAAAAGATAGGGCTGCTTCCGACGAACTTTCAGCTTTGAGCTTTCAGCATTCAGCTCGATCGGAACGTGTTCCGATCGTTGCCATGACAGCGCACGCCATGAAGGGTGACCGTGAAAAATTTCTAGCATCCGGGATGGATGACTATGTGCCTAAACCGGTCAAGCCTGAGAACCTGTTTGAGGTGATTAAAAAGGTAACCTCTCGTCCTTACGATCTCTAATCAACATTACACCTAGGTTGAGCGATTAGCTGTTAGCCATTAGCATTTAGCTTTGAAAAATGGTTCATCACGGATTAGTGTGGTAATCCGTGATGAACAGCTATTAGCATTTAGGTGTTAGTAACCTATTTGGAAAACAGCAGCAAATTAACAGCTAATCGCTAACAGCTAACAGCTAACAGCTAAGTTTGTAATAGCAAAACATCCTGCTTGTCAGGGCGGCAGACCGATAATCATTAAGCTAATAGCTAACCGCTAAGGGCTAATCGCTCAATTTAGGTTACAAGATATATGAGGCCAAAAGTAATCAAAATCGCTATTGATAGCAAGCTGGAAGAAATATCTTCTGTTGGTAAGAAAGTACGCGGAATTTGTTCATCTATGCGACTTCCTTCTTTTGAGGCTTTTCAGATTGAGCTTTGTGTTGTTGAGGCCGTGACCAATAGCATCAAACATGCCTATAGACTT
>DAOVDY010000240.1 GCA_030669265.1 Desulfobacteraceae bacterium
AAGGGTATAGGATGCCTTTAGCTTCTTTTCTAAAGAGATCTCAAGGGATCTATCCCTAAACGAACCAATTCCTCCGATCATATTTCCTTTTTCGTCCGTTAAAACAGATCCGGTAATATTAATCGACACCTTTTGGTCAGCCTTATTTAATATGGTAACATTTCCTTGAGAATACTCTCTTCCTGAATTAATGGCCTTCTTAATATAACATCCATCCGGGCAGAGTTCTCCCCGAAAAACATCATGGCAGTACCGGCCTATAACATCGGTTGACTTAAGGCCTGTAATCTCCTCAGCCTTCTTATTAAAAAAGGTAATTCTCCACTCCCTATCTACAGTAAAAATACCCAGGGAAATACTATTCAAGATATTTTGACATGGCTCAAGACGTTTCTCATTCATATCTCCTTATCACCCTCCTCTATTCCCCAGGAAAAAATTATTACAATCTCTTTACTTGCTAAAAATCCTTTTAGTACTTTTATCCAAGATTTGTTTAGGTCATTATTATGAAAAATTATTAGTTCCTATGCAAAAAATTCAAAGAAGTTACTGTATATCAATTAAAATTTATCAGGTCAATGGGAGAAAATGGTAGCAGGAAACATGAACCTGGATTAAAAAGGGTGAAATTGTCGCAAGTGAGGGTAAAATGGCATATTACTTTATCCTTAAGTATAGCTCTTAAAGAGCTCTCTTGAGATAATCATCTTCTGAATACTTGAGGTCCCTTCCAGATACTCCATTCCCCTTGCATCAGCACTAAGCATGCTAATAATATTGTTTTTAAAGTAGCCCCTGCCGCCCATGATCATTAGCCCCAATTGGGCTACAGAAATAACCATCTGGGTGGCAAAAAGTTTTGCCTGAGACGAAGCGCTCCTGTAATATGGGCTATTGACCTGTTTCAAGGCGTGAAAGCATAATCCCCGTGCAGCATTAATTTGGGTGTGCATATCAGATATCTTAAAGCTTATGTCCTGGCTACTGGTGAGAGGGTGATCGAATTGTATCCTTTTACGGGAATATTTAAATACCTCATCAAGTATCCGGCACCCGAGACCGCAAGATACCCCTGCAAGCAATATCCTGCCTTTATCTATTGCATCAAGCGCCAGCAGCAGACCCCTGCCTTCATCTCCAACCAAATTTTCTTTTGGAACAAGGCAGTTCTCATAGATGAGCTTACCTGTAGGAAGGATCTTCAACCCATCTTTTTCAGGTAAAGGGCCTACCCTGAATCCCTCTATTTCATCCTCAACCACGAACACGCTCAGATATCTGGCTCCTTTCTTTCCTCTTGTATTGACAAGTATTGTGTAAACGCTGGCAAGACCTGCATTAGATACAAAGGTCTTTTCACCATTAAAGATATAATAATCCCCCTCTTGTTTTACAAAAAACTCAATAGCGCTTGCATCAGAGCCTGCCCTCTCCTCTGTCATAGCAATTGCTCCAAAATTTCCATCCCTTAATCTCGAAATGAATTTTTTCTTCTGCGCCTCATCTTTTCCAGCAAGAATAAGATCTATTGCTCGACTATGAGCCACAAAGATGATTCCGAGGCTTGGGCATGTGTATCCTAAAAGTTCCATGATAAAATAGATAATTTCTTCAGTTGTCCTGTTTCCCCCATAATTAACAGGAATAAAGCGTTTAAAGAAGCCGATCTCTTTTAAACTTGCATAGATAGAATCCCACGGAGGTGGAAAAACAACCTTATTATCCCTGAATGTGAGGCCACGTTCATACATTCTCTGAACATCGTTCATCACCTTATTCTTGAGAATATCTACAAAATTCTCAGTAAATGCCTTATCCTCTTCCCCTTTACTAAAAGAACGCAGTATTCTGATTAAATTATCCAATGCTTGTTCCCTTTCAAAGATTTTAGGTTATCTTAGATCATCAATTCTCATGAATCAAGGATAATGCAAAATCAGTTCTTGATTGAGGAGAATTTTTTATCGAGTTTTTATAGCACGTGGAATACAAAAAAAGAGGAGATAAAAAGATTGAATTATTATTTTCATTTCTGTAGCATGCCCAAAGCAGAGGCGTTTACAGGTCCAGAGTTCAGACCTTCCAGCCGGACAGAAGGCGGGTCTTCGATGAACCCTAAATCCCCCGATAAATCGGGGGAAACCCATGAATAGTTACCCTAAAATGTAATGATGACATTATTTAAAATCGAGAAACTTAACGTATAAGAGGTTTAATGTATGAATACTAATCTCACTCAAGAAAGGATTGATTTTCTTGCCAAGGATTATTGTCGCGGATTTATCAAATATTGTGGGCTCCAGGCATTAAAGATAAAGAAAGGATCATTTGAATCACAGGTTCTCATCGGGGAGAATCATCGAACACAGGATCATTTTATCCATGCTGGCCTCATGGCTACTATGGCTGATCATACAGCTGGATATTCTGCCTTTACCATGGTTTCTGAAAATTACCGAATACTAACTATTGAATTTAAGATCAATTTCTTAAAACCTGCCTATGGCAGTGCCTTGAAATGTCGCTCTAAGGTAATTAACAAAGGAAAACAAATTATAGTATCTGAATCTAAGGTCTACGATGTGAGGAATAAGAGTGAAAAGTTGGTAGCAAAAGGTATAGTTACTATGATGGTAGTGCCTGTGGAAAATATAGCAAAGACCAAATTTTGATATAATATCCTATTTCTTCTTAAATAAATCCTCTAAGGCCTGTTTTGCCATTGCTTTTCTTCCAAATCCACCTTCCTTTGCCCCATTTAAAACGAAATACTCACAAATGTTAGGCCTTTCCTTGTCAACCG
>DAOVDY010000009.1 GCA_030669265.1 Desulfobacteraceae bacterium
GAATATGTATTTGATAACTACCTAAAAATCTTACGATTTTTGGCTATGTGGTAATATAAAAAAAAGATAAAACATTGTGGATTTTCATTACTTTATGCGAGATGCAATTAAAGAGGCAAAAGATGGATGGCCAAATGGGGAGGTTCCAATAGGTGCACTTTTGATCAGCCAATCCGGTGAAATGTTAGCCAGAGATCATAATAGATGTATTTCACTTAATGATCCTACTGCTCACGCTGAAATACTGGTTATCAGACAGGCAGCAAAAAAACTTAAAAATTATAGATTGAATGGAGCGACAATGGTTGTTACTATTGAGCCATGCCCAATGTGTATGGGAGCTATAATGAATGCCAGGCTGGGTACACTCGTTTTTGGTGCATTTGATCCAAAGCTCGGGGCTGCAGGTTCGATCTATAACCTACCTGATGATCAAAGACTCAATCACAGAATAAAAGTAATCCCGTGCATAATGGAACAAGAATGCCGAGATCTTATGCAGGATTTTTTTCAAGAAAGGAGGCACCGTTAGGAGAGGTACCGAAGTGGTCGTAACGGGGTCGACTCGAAATCGATTTGTCTCGTTAAGAGCGGGGCACGTGGGTTCGAATCCCACCCTCTCCGCCAGGAAATCTAACCCCCGATACATCGGGGTTACATTTCACAATTAGCTTATGGCTGTAGGCCTTTTGGAATAATTAAATACAACTACATATTCTTATTTCTAAAATATAACAAAGAATGCTATATGGCAAAAGCGAAAGGCTAAAAGTATTTCGCTTTCGCGAAATCATGGAGAGATGTCCGAGTTGGCTTAAGGAGCGCGACTGGAAATCGCGTGTACTACCACAAGTGGTACCGGGGGTTCGAATCCCCCTCTCTCCGCCATATATACCGTTAACATCCTCCATAAGCCAAGATCTAGAATTTATGTCAAATTTTATCTAATTGTTTTTTTTGGGGAGCAAGCAGTTTCTTGAGTTTGTTGAGTTTGTTGTGTTAAAACCCTATGAACCAAACGAACGCAAAAAACACTAACAATTCATGATGTCATACAAAGTTTTTGCCAGAAAGTGGAGACCTCAAATATTTGAAGAGGTTATAGGTCAGGAGCACATAACAGAGACTCTCAAAAATGCCTTGCTATCTGATAGATTAGCCCATGCCTATCTATTCAGCGGCACACGGGGTGTAGGAAAGACATCGGTTGCCCGAATCTTTGCAAAGGCCCTTAATTGTCGAGACAGGCAGGAGGGAAACCCATGCAACAAATGCAATGCATGTATCGAGATAACCGATGGTTCGTCTGTGGATGTTCAGGAGATTGACGGTGCATCAAACAGGGGAATTGATGAAATACGGAATCTAAGAGAAAATATACGATATCTCCCTTCGAGTGGCAGTTATAGAATATATATCATAGACGAGGTTCATATGCTGACCCTCCCTGCATTTAATGCATTGCTAAAAACCCTGGAAGAACCGCCAGAGCATGTCAAATTCATATTTGCTACAACAGAAGCCCACAAGGTACCAGTGACGATACTATCACGATGTCAAAGATTTGATTTTAAAAGGATACCCATAAAAAAAATAGAAGAGCAGATTAAAAAAATAGTGCAAAAAGAGGGAATAACGATAAGCGATGCAAGTATCGCTATTATATCAAAAGAGGCTGAAGGAAGCATGAGAGATGCCGAAAGTCTTCTCGATCAGGTTGTTTCCTTTGCTGGAGAAAATGTCAAGGATGAGCAAATAATGGAAGTCCTCGGAATAATAGATAGGGCGCTTATCTATAAGACATCCCAGGCAATAATCGATGGCAACATCAAATTATGTCTGGATATAATTGATGAAATATATAATTACGGCTACGAGATTAAAGAATTTTATAAAGAAATAATGGTCCAATTTCGAAATTTAATCGTTTCCCACATATCTCACAACGCTTCTCAAGCTATGGATTTACCTGATAATGAGTTACAAGAAACAAAAAGGCAGGCAAAAGAAGCAGGCCTGGAAAGGCTTCTTCAATCACTAAACTTTCTGATTAATCGGGAAGTAGATCTTCGCTATACAACTAACCCCAGGATTGCACTGGAGGCAATTTTACTTAAACTTGCAGGACTTAAAGAATATATTTCATTTGATGAGTTAATAAGCAAGATAGAAGAAATAGAAAAACGACTCAATAAATCGAGCAGAATAGAGTATGATAAAAAACCGGAAACAATGTTAATTAAAGAAGAATATCCAGCGAAAAAATCAATTCCGGATGATGGCAAGAAATGGAGTGAGTTTTTACGCTTTCTAACGACTAAAAATAAGGCGATGGCCAATGTACTAAAGAAATGGAAATCGTATACTCTTACCTCAGACAGCCTGGAATTACCCTATGCAGAAGAATCATTTACAAGAAGCTATTTTGATGACTCTGAGCACTTTGATCAGTTGATTGCCTATGCCCGAGATTTTTTTCAACCAGACTTTAAAATTTTATTTACAAAGCAAAATGAGCCTAAAAAAGATGAAAAAAAAAGCGCAAAGGAAGATAGATTGCCGAGCACGGTAAATGATATACTTGATATATTTGAAGGCTCGATAATTAAAGAAAGTTAAAAATTATAAGTTAGAAGTGAGCTAAAGTTTAAAAAATTTGCTTTTTTAACTTTAGGCACTTTAGGCACTTGCAATTTTAGGCACTTACAATGAACCACTTTGTGTATAAAGACGATAATCTTTTTTGTGAGGATGTGCCGATAGCGAATATCGTTGAGCAGGTTGGAACACCTTTCTATCTCTACTCCCATGCTACAATAACCAGGCATTTTCGGGTTTTTGAAGGTGCTTTCAATGACTTCGACCACCTCACTTGCTTTTCTGTGAAATCCAACTCTAATCTCGCTATCCTACGAATTTTCGCCTTACATGGAGGAGGAGCAGATATTGTTTCAGGCGGGGAACTCTTTCGAGCTCTCAGAGCAGGGATTCCACCTGATAAAATCTTTTATTCTGGCGTTGGAAAAACACCAGAAGAGATGAAATTAGCACTTAAATCAAATATTCGTATGTTTAATGTGGAGTCAGAGCAGGAATTGCAAACCTTGAATAAAATAGCTAACAATATGGGCTGTAAGGCAACAATAGCCATACGCATAAACCCTGAAGTGGAAACAAACACACACCCGTATATTTCTACCGGGCATAGTGAAAATAAGTTTGGCATATCGCTCGAAGACGCCTTAAACACATACGAATCAGCCAGGCAGTTAGAAAATATCGATGTAAAAGGAATATCATGCCATATAGGAAGCCAACTTACTGATATCGATCCCTTTTTAAATGCCTTACGAAAATTAAAAGACATTTTAAAAGAATTAAAAAAAATGGCATTTGATATTACATTCCTTAACCTGGGAGGCGGTCTTGGGATAACCTATGATGACGAAAAACCACCTCATCCCTTAGAATACGCAATGGCATTAAAAAAAGTGCTAGGAAAAGAAAACATTACCCTTATTCTTGAACCGGGCAGGGTTATTATTGGTAACGCTGGAATTCTGATCACACAAGTGCTCTATACCAAATCAACAAAAAATAAAAACTTTATTATCGTAGACGCCGGTATGAATGACTTAATCAGACCTACCCTATATAATTCTTTTCATGCCATACAGCCGGTAAAAATGATCCACTCGGAAATGGTAGTAGCTGATTTAGTAGGTCCTGTTTGTGAAACCGGGGATTTTTTTGTTAAAGATAGGAAAATGCCACCGTTTAAATCAGGAGATTTAGTAGCTATAATGAGTGCCGGAGCCTACAGTTTTTCAATGGCCTCAAACTACAATTCTCGCCCCAGGCCTGCAGAGGTAATGGTTAAAGAAAAGCTCTTCTCCATAATTAGATCAAGGGAAACATACGATGATCTTATTCATGGAGAGGTGATTCCCGAATTTCTTTGATATAAAATATTTTAATTTTGAAATAGGAGAAAAAAATGATAAAGGCTGTTGTTGCCGGTGCTGCTGGAAGGATGGGTGGAAGAATTATCCACATGATTCAACAAAGCGGTGAAATAACCTTAACAGGTTCCTTTGAAAGACCAGATCACCCTGCAATCGGCAAGGACGTGGGGGAGGTTGTTGGTCTTGGAACAATGGGTATTGACCTCACAGCTGATATCAGTGACGTAATGAAAGATGCGGATGTGTTGATTGATTTTACTACTCCAGAAAGCACCTTGCATAATATCCGCTTTATTGCCGAGACAGGTCAGGCAATGGTGATTGGCACGACGGGTATTACAGGCGAAAAGGAAAAAGATCTAAAGCTCCTTGCTCAAAAAATACGATGTGTCAGGTCCCCAAATATGAGCGTAGGGGTCAATGTGTTATTCAAAGTAGTTGGAGACCTCTCTATAATTCTTGGTAAAGACTACGATATGGAGGTGGTTGAAGCCCATCACAGGCTAAAAAAAGATGCCCCAAGCGGCACAGCAATGCATCTTGCTAAAATCCTGGCTGATTCGACTGAACGAAACCTCGAGACGGACGCTGTCTATGAAAGAAAGGGTTTTATTGGTGTCAGGACTGAAGAAGAAATTGGCATTCAATCCATAAGGGCTGGTGATATAGTAGGTGAGCATATGGTGATGTTTGCTGGAACAGGAGAAAGAATTGAGATTACTCATAGGGCACATAGCAGGGATAATTTTGCAAAGGGCGCATTGCTTGCAGCGACATGGGTTGTTAAACAACCGAATGGCCTTTATGATATGCAAGATGTATTGGGATTGAGAGAGAGGAAAAATGTTTAAACTCGCTGAAAGAATTAATCAGTTACCCCCATACCTATTCAAAGAGATTGACCAAAAAAAGAAAGAGATAGCAGCAAAGGGTGTGGATATAATTGACCTTGGTATAGGTGACCCTGACCTCCCTACCCCACCTAATATTATAGAGGCAATGGTACAGGCCGTACGAGAGCCTGCCAATCATCATTACCCCTCGTATTCTGGAATGGAAGATTTTAAGATCGCCATTGCCAAATGGTACGAAACGAGATTCTCAGTCAAACTTGATCCAGCAAGTGAGGTAATTGCCCTGATAGGCGCAAAAGAAGGGATAGCCAATATTTCCCTGGCATTTCTAAACCCAGGTGATTGTGCTCTCATTCCCTCCCCTGCGTATCCAGTGTATAATAGTGGCACCCATTTTGCGGGTGGAAAACCCTATCTTGTACCCCTTTATAAAGAAAATAATTTCCTTCCAGATCTTGCCCTTATTCCAGATGAAGTCGCTCAAACGGCCACAATGTTATGGCTCAATTATCCTAACAATCCAACAGCAGCCGTAGCTGATAGGCATTTCTTTGAAGAGGTGGTCACATTTGCACACACCTATCACATAATGGTATGCCATGATCTTACCTATAGTGAAATCGCCTTTGACGGATACAAACCAATGAGCCTTCTTGAAATCAAAGGAGCGAAAGATATAGGAATAGAATTTCATTCCTTATCAAAAACGTTCAACATGACTGGATGGCGGATCGGATTTGCCGTGGGAAACAGTGAGGCCATTAATGGATTAGGTGCAATTAAAAGCAACATCGATTCAGGTATTTTCCAGGCTATTCAAGTAGCTGGTATAGAGGCCCTGAGGGCAGTCGAGGAAAGTAGTGCAGCGATACGAAAAATTTATACCAGGAGGAGAGATATTATGGTCAAGGGGCTGAGGGATTCCGGTTTCACGGTAAATCCATCCAGGGCCACGTTTTATCTCTGGGTTCCAGTTCCTGATTCCTATACGTCAGTGAATCTCACAACGAGGTTCTTGGAGGAAGCTGGTGTTGTGGTAACCCCAGGTAATGGATTTGGTTATCCTGGCGAAGGCTATATAAGGCTGGCATTGACAAAGGATGAGAGCCGCCTTGTAGAGGCAATAGAGAGGATACAAAATATCGGCATATAATTGAAACGCACGATAGCATATATAGGGATAGGATCAAACCTGGGGGATAAACCTTTCAATTGTCGGTACTCTATTGACCAGATAGACACATTAGATGGCTGTCATGTGATTGATCGCTCAACACTATTTAAAACAGAGCCAGAGGGTGTTACTGGACAGCCTTGGTATGTAAATTGTGTTGCTCAGATTGCAACGACAAAAAGCTCCTTCGAACTATTAAATGGGCTTTTGAATATAGAATCTGCGATGGGCAGAGTAATGAAGAAACGGTGGGAGGCCAGAATAATTGATCTCGACATACTTCTGTTTGGTCAAGAGATACGAGAATCTCATAATCTAATTATCCCCCATCCATTGATGCACACAAGGCGGTTTGCATTAGAACCTTTGGTTCAATTGACACCTGACCTTGTGCATCCTGTTTTTAAATTAACTATGAGTGAGCTGTTGAATAAATTACCGCTCCCGCCATATGGCGGGACTGTCGAAGTACTAAAGGAGGAATCATGAAATTTTTTATTGACACAGCAAATATCGAGGAAATAACAAAGGCCAATGAATTGGGAGTATTAGATGGGGTCACAACAAACCCTACACTCGTAGCAAAAGAGGGAAGAAGATTTGAAGAATTAATTAAAGAAATTTGCCGTATAGTAGATGGCCCAGTCAGTGCTGAAGTAGTAAGTATTGAAGCAGAGGGCATGGTTAAAGAGGCACGACACCTGGCAAAATTTGCTGATAATATAGTAGTAAAAATCCCCATGATAACTGAAGGGATTAAGGCCACCAAAATACTATCAAAGGAAAATATCAACATCAATGTAACACTGGTATTTTCACCCTTACAGGCGCTGATAGCAGCCAAAGCAGGTGCGAGCTTTGTGAGCCCTTTTATTGGTAGACTGGATGATATAACGAGCGTCGGTATGGGAATAGTAGAGGATATAGTAACCATATATGAAAATTATGGATTTGAAACTGAGGTTATTGTAGCAAGCATCCGCAATCCTATCCATGTTTTAGATGCAGCCTTGATTGGAGCACATATTGCCACAATCCCTTTCAAGGTGCTCATCCAATTAACCGAACATCCTCTCACCAAGATTGGATTAGATAAATTTTTAGCGGATTGGAATAAAATGGGGTAAATAAATGTCTCTCTGCAAATTGGTCTTACCTGTTATTGTTATACTTTTTTCCATCTCTTCTTTAAAATATGCAGGAGCAGATATCTATCGATTCAAGGATGAAAATGGGGTCTGGCATTTCACCAACATTCGATCAGACACACGCTATCGTCTTTATATAAAGACAGGAAGATTAAGGGGAAAGCAATATATTACAAATTATGATACTATAATTCAGAAGGCAGCAAAACAATTCAGTGTGGACTCCCACCTTATAAAGGCCATTATCATGGCGGAATCGTCTTTCGATCCCAATGCAATCTCTAAAAGCGGTGCCCAGGGCCTGATGCAACTGATGCCACCCACTGCAAACGATATGGAGGTAAATAATCCATTTGATCCAGAAGAAAATATTTTTGGCGGTACAAGATATATTAGCTTACTCCTCAAAAAGTTTAAACAGGATAAAAAATTAGCTATAGCTGCCTATAATGTTGGCCCTTCGGTTGTGTCTAACCACAATTCTGTCCCTCTTATACCTCAGACCAAGCGCTTCGTTGAGAAGGTTATGAGATATTATAGGGAATTTAAAAAACATGGGAATTAAGGCCTTTAATTATGAAAAAAAATCAAGGCCAAATAAATAATCTGCCAAATACTCTAAGTATTATTAGGCTGGTTTTAATTCCAGTAATTGTTATATGCCTGTATTTTCCTGGAAGATTGGGAAGTTTCTTAGCTGCTCTCTTTTTCGGGCTGGCCGCTATAACAGATCTTCTGGATGGTTTCTATGCCCGGAGACACAAAAAAATTACCTCACTGGGCAAATTTCTTGATCCCTTAGCAGACAAATTACTGATCTCGGCAACTATGATCATGCTCATAACCCTGAACAGGATACCTGCCTGGGTTGTTATTATTATTATTGTAAGGGAAATGGCAGTAACAGGGTTAAGGGGTATTGCTGTAGTAGAAGGTATAGTTATTGAGGCAAGTTCCCTCGGAAAATACAAAACTATATTTCAGTTAGTTTCCCTCATATGTCTCTCACTGCACTACGAGTATTTAAAGGTCGATTTCCATATAGTTGGAATGACCTTCCTTTGGGCAGCCTTAATATTAACTATGTGGTCGGGATGGGTATACGTGAAAATGACCAAAAAGATACTATCCTAAAAAACCTTGACATTTTTTTGCAGAAGTAGTAGGAAATCTTAAAAATAGCGGGAATAGCTCAGTTGGTAGAGCATCACGTTGCCAACGTGACGGTCGCCGGTTCAAGCCCGGTTTCCCGCTCCAATAAAAGGCGGCATAGCCAAGTGGCTAAGGCAGCGGTCTGCAAAACCGTTTGACACCGGTTCGAATCCGGTTGCCGCCTCCAGTAAAATCAGGATACAAGTTATGACCTCAAAAAAATCTACCATCCTGTTCCTTCCAGGAGGATTAAACAAAGTAAGAAGAATTAGTGTTTCTCGGAGTGTAATCGTTACTCTCTTCTTTCTCGCCTTTATGATAATTCTCAGTGCCGGTTGGCTTATTACCGATTACATCAAAATAAAAACCCAAATACCGGAACTAAATTATCTAAAAAAAGAAAACAGAATTCAAAAGACCCAAATCATCGCCTTAAGTAAAAAGATCAATCAAATCAATCAAGACATGGTCAAACTTCAAAAATTTGAGCATAAGTTAAGGGTCATGACAAACTTAGAACCATCTAAGGAACAGGATCAATTATTGGCGGTTGGGGGTTCCAATATCAGTACTCTTAAACCAGATTATCAACTGGAGGAAGTTCATAAGGGATTAATGTATCAAATGCATAAATCTTTAGAGGGCTTGGAAAAAGAGACAGCTTTAGCCTCCATGTCTCAAACAGAATTAAATGACTTTTTAAAAGCGCAGAAGTCTATTCTGGCCTGTACACCATCTATCAGGCCAACAGATGGCTGGTTTTCTTCTGGATTTGGTTACAGGATCTCGCCCTTTACCAATCAAAGGGAATTTCACAAAGGAATTGATATAGCAACCAGGATCGGAACACCTATCATTGCCTCGGCCGATGGATTAGTCATACATGTGGGGAGAGAAGGTAACTTCGGAAAGATGGTTGCTATTAATCATGGATATAATTTAAAAACACGATACGGGCATCTGAGTAAATTCCGGATAAAAAAAGGGCAACATGTTAAAAGAGGTCAAATTATAGGAGAGGTTGGAAATACCGGCCGATGTACTGGCCCCCACCTCCACTATGAGGTACTTTTCAATGGTGTCCCTGTAAACCCTCTCAATTACATACTTAACTAACCTGCGCCTCACCTGTTTGATTCTATCCCATAACCACTCTCATTTTTTTATTCTTTCATTTAAATTTGACAAACTCGTAAAAAGTCTTTTGCGAGCGATTTTGGCCACTTTTGGAAAAAGATTCATGAAATGCTGAGAGTTAAAAATTCCAAACTGTTTGAGGCCTTTAGGTCGAGTTTTTGGAATTTAGCGAAGCATTTAATGAATCCCAAAATGGGCATCATGAGCGAGTAAAAGGACTTTTTACGAAAACATTAAATTTACTCTATCTATCTTTGCAAAAATATAATTTATTGTGTAAAGTATATAAAATTAACTCGGCTTCGCTCCGTCCCGCTGGATTGCATGAGAAAGTTGGAATAATGGAATACTGGAGTATGGAAAAATGGTAAAGAGGGTTAAATACACTTTACGCTCTTCGCCATGCGTGAGGCAAAAAAATAATGCTTCAATAAACCACAACAATTTCAGTACGTTGTAGAATTTCCGAGACATCAAATTTAATTGCTACTTGAATTATTGGATATAAAAGTTTAATCAGAAATAATAACAATTATAAGGGAATTTTATATGTTGGGTAAGATTTTCAAAACAATTATTGGAAGCAAAAACGAAAGAGAGCTTAAAAAACTTGCCCCAATAGTTGAAAAAATCAATGAACTTGAACCCCTGTTTAAAGGGCTTAGTGATGACCAACTAAAGAACAAGACAGGAGAATTTAAGCAGAGAATAGCAAAGGGCGAATCCCTGGATGATATCTTGCCGGAGGCCTATGCTGCAGTCAGAGAGGTCTCAGTAAGGGTCTTAGCCATGAGACCTTTTGATGTACAACTCTTAGGAGGCATTGTTCTTCATCGCGGCAACATAGCAGAAATGAAAACAGGTGAAGGCAAGACCCTGGCTGCTACTCTTCCTTTATACTTAAATGCACTCTTAGAACGTGGTAGCCACCTAGTTACGGTAAACGATTATCTTGCAAAAAGAGACGCAGAGTGGATGGGTGGAATATACCGGTTCCTCGGGTTATCTGTAGGTGTCATTGTACATGATATGGATGATCAGAAAAGAAAGGCTGCCTATAACTCTGATATAACCTATGGTACTAACAATGAATTCGGCTTTGATTACCTCAGGGACAATATGAAGTACTCATTTGAAGACTGTGTACAGAGAGATCTTCACTTTGGCATTGTAGATGAGGTGGATAGCATTCTCATTGATGAAGCGAGAACCCCTCTGATAATCTCAGGCCCTATTGAGCGCAGCCAAGACCCCTTTTATGCCACAGTAAAGCCTTCTATCATGAAACTTAAGGAGCACCAGGATAGGGTAATTCGAACCATTCTTAACAAGTCTGAGGCATTGATGAGGGAAGGTAAAGATGATGATAAAGCAATCGAATTGCTCCTTCAGGTTAAGAGAGGGAGCCCAAAGAATCCACGATTTCTCAAGATCATTGCAGATGAACCTGGACTAAAAAAAGGGATAGATAGGATGGAATCTTTCCTTAGATCCCAAAAGTCCCTCCCTGCCCTGGATGAAGAACTCTATTGCATTATCGAAGAGCAAGATCACAGTGCAAACTGGACAGATAAAGGGCTTATACTATTATCTGGAGACCAACAAGACGCATTTATCATCCCTGACCTGAGCCAAGGGTTACAAGAAATTGATAGCGATCCTCATTTGAACTTCAGGGAAAAGAAAAAAAGAAAAAGAGAATTAGAGGCAAAATACTCAGAGACATCTGAAAGAATGCATGCGTCCCAGCAGCTTATTAAA
>DAOVDY010000252.1 GCA_030669265.1 Desulfobacteraceae bacterium
TTAAATGTCAAGCAAAAAATTCATTTTTTTTCATTTTTTTCACCGTCTTTTTTAACACATGCAAAAACCTAACCGGACATTACTGATATACGATGGGAAATAACGATTTGCATAATCATAAAGATAACCAACAGTTGCTAAACGATAGCCTGTGTCACCATCAGGGGCAGGAGGATCAATATTCTTCTTATAATACGGCCTGAAAACCATAGTTGACGAATCTCTTGGGTCTTGTATTTCATAATCTACACATTGAACGTTATCCCAGTTGGGAGATGGGAAGTCTCCAAATTTAGTATCCTTGGTAAAAAAATTGGCGTTCGAATACTCTGCAATTCCGATAGATTCGTCAATCGTTATGCCTGGATTATCCCCATTGTATTTATCTGTATCTATAATCCTTGCTATGGGAATAGGAGCTAATGGGTTCGGGGCAATATTTAAAACAGATTTGTCATAGCCATATCTTCCAGAATCAGCTAACCAATCTCTAAAGGTATCTGACTCCTTTTCCTGAACCTTTTTCACCCAACCTTCATAATTAAAGATTATATGTATATCATCCCTGGTATGAAGGGGTACAGAGGCATCCTCGATAAGGTGCATCTGTTGCCCAAGCCCTCTGAACGTTTCTGCAAAATAGTAGTCTCTTGTAGTTTGATCCTCTGATGTAAGGGCTAAAAGAAAATAACCCCTCACATCCTGCCACGAATAATGGCCCCCCGGCCACTGATCTGTCCTTTGTCCCCATATTATTGAAGAATCCCAGATTCCTTTAAGCCCTGCTTTATCCCATGTATTTAAGGGATTATGAAAATGCCTTACAGAGCGCAGCAAGAAGGGCTCGTCTTCTTTCTTGCCTCCGTAGCCGAGCCACCGAAATATTTTCGGGGGATTATCATCTATTTTTTGACCTTCAAACTGCTCGATGATTTTATGTACCCCTTCCTGAAATCCTAATTGTTCCTTAAGGTATTGGTCTAAAGAAAACTCACCTATCTTATGTTTTGCAATATATTCATTTATTTCGAAATGGGTTGCCTTTTCTAATGCATAACAAGGTAGAAAGAAGGCTGAAAGAATTATCTGAACGATAAAAATTTTGAGTATAAATTTTATTATTCTCATTTTTTTCTCCTTCTCTTGGGCCATAATCGTTCCCCTTCTTCCCATTGCATCTTATGGGCTAAAGGTAATTTACCAGGAGCAGTAAAGCTCATAGCATCCAGCCTCTCCTCCCTCATCTTTGCCTTCGGCAATCCAACAACCGTATAAACTTTAAAAATTTCTATTTCTCTTCGCCATCCCACTTTCCTCACATTTTCAGGATATTCAAAGGAAAATTCCAAATCTCTAAGTTTCTTTTCCGGATCTTTTAACGGAATAAATGGCAAGAACTCTTTGTATTTCTCATAGAATTTCTTTCTTTCTTCCCTTGTAACTCCAGGACGTCTAAGCACAATTCCCTTCAGGTCATGTTCCTTATCAACGTAAGGATAGGCGACGAAACAACCAGCTGTCCAATACTTCCCATATCCAGGCTTATAGATAACAAATTCCGGCTCTCTTGTAACAAACACACTTATAACCTGTAAAATGCCAATTAATTTATCTGTATCACCTTCTGGACCTGTTATGGACCATTCTCCATTCTTATCGGTCAGTGTCTCTTTTGCATCCTTAAATCTGGTATCAGTCCCAGCAATACTACCTCTTGATTTTCTCCATATAGCCACTACCACTGCACCTTCGATTGGCTTTAATGTATCGGCATCGATCACCTTCCCTTGAAACGCTCTGTCAACGGCACATGCGCTTTGACTTACAAGCAACAAAAGAGAGATTAAAACTATTGAGACTCTTAAACTCATTACCGCTCACCTCCAGCTTGTGTGATTTCTATATCCAAGATAAACTTCTTTTCAGAGGAATCACTGAGAAATAGCCCATGCTCTATCTGAGAGTTTCCATTAGGAGATACTATGCAGATAATGGCCTGCTCACTTATATGCTCGTGAAATAAAATATCACCGGCATGAGTGATCCCAGAGAAAAATAGGCTTACAACGAGAACCAAGAAAAGCTTTAAAAAGATCTTATCTTCCACAGTCCGTCCTCATCCCTTGCAAAGAGGAGATGAAAAGAGTATTCCACTCCATCCCTGGTTATCCTTATATCATATTCTACCGAATTTTTCATCATACCTATAAACTGAATATCACCAAGTTCCTGTCCAATTTGATTAAGGCTGTCCGAAAGGATAGTAAACATCTCTCTGTAGTTCTCTTTTGAGGACTCGGAGAAGTATTTTACTGCCTTATTTATATCATTTTGTGCCAACCCTTGTTTCATCCCATCCCACTTGGCTTTAAGCAGAGCATCCAGCCCCGCTTCATCAAGCACCATCACCGCAACTGTGTCGGTAAAAGTATTGCTCTGATCATCCGTCACTTCGGCAGTGAAGTAATAGATCCCTTGTTCCGTCATCCGCACCCTGTATTCTTCAGCAGAGCTGGACAGAAATTCCACCACACCCGGGCCAGTGTCAGAAATGGAAGACTCGGTGAAGCTGAATGAGCCGTCTATCCTCAGGGTTGTCTCAAATGCTGTAGCGCCTGAAACGCCTGATTCATCATCTGCCGTTATTCTGATATAATCCCCTGTTGTTTCTGCATTTATCGTTATGGATGCTATTGCAGGGTTTTCAACAGTATCA
>DAOVDY010000027.1 GCA_030669265.1 Desulfobacteraceae bacterium
AAACAATACGGGCTTTTTTCATCACAGGGGGAATTCAACCTGAGCGGGTTTGAAGATACCCTTCAGGAAGAGGCTAAAAAAAGAGAAAAAATCGTCGTACTTCTAAATTTCCCTAACAATCCCACAGGATATACACCAACAAAGGAAGAAGGAAAGAGGATTGTCGAGATCTTACTTAATCTGGCAGAAAAAGGCACCAACGTTTTAGTACTTTTAGATGATGCCTACTTTGGACTTTTTTATGATGATAATTCGATGAAAGAATCCCTTTTTGCATTACTTACCGGGGTCCATCCGAGAATAATGGCCATAAAACTAGATGGGGGAACCAAGGAGAACTATATGTGGGGACTGAGGGTAGGATTTATTACCTATGGCGCTTTATTAAAGAGCAATTCCAACAACTGCTATGATGCCTTGGAGAGAAAGACCGCTGGTGCTGTGAGGGGCAGCATATCAAACAGCCCTCATCTGAGCCAATCCATCCTCCTTGGCTCCCTTAATTCAGAAAACTACAAAGCAGAAAAAGAGGAAAAATTCACTATATTGTTAAACAGGGCAACCCGGGTTAAAGAAGTACTTGCAAATAAAAAATATAATGATGCCTGGGACGTATACCCTTTTAATTCAGGATATTTTATGTGCCTCAGGCTTCGAACAGTGGATGCTGAAGAATTACGGCTTCATCTTTTAAACAAATACGGTGTAGGGGTAATCTCGCTTGGTAAAGGAGATATCAGGATAGCATTCTCCTGTGTTGAAGAAGAAGATATTCAAGATATCTTTGATATAATATTTCAAGGAATTAAAGATCTTGAAATAACTTCTTAAAGTTAATTGTTCACTAAAAAGAGGAGATAAATATGGAAAAAGTACCACAGAGAGTTGAGAGAAAAATCACCGAAATCTATGCTGATGCACCGGTTGCAAAATACGGTGAAAGAAAACCTGATTTTACAACCATGGGAAGAAAAATAAAAAATCAATTTAAAAACGTACGAGAAATAGTAGTGGTAGAGGCATGCAGAACTCCATACGGTCGATCAGGAGGGGTTTTGAAGATTTTACCGCCATGGAGCTCGGTGCCATGGCAATCCAGGAGGTCCTGAGACGAACTAGTGGTAAGGTCAAGCCAGGAGATGTCGATTATATCTTTATGGGACAGGTTGTACCAGCAGCCTGCGGGCAGGTTCCCGGTAGATCTGCTTCAATACTTGCAGGAATTCCTGAATCGGTCCCCACTATTACGGTAAATAAGGTATGCTCTTCTGGAATTAAAACAATTGACCTGGCAACCCAGATGATTCAATTGGGAAGGGCTGAGATATGTATAGCCGGTGGACAGGAAAGTATGAGCAACTGCCCGTATGCCCTTACAGAGATGAGGTGGGGGGTAAGAATGGGACTTAAGAGTCGGCCGGCACTTGATCTGATGGTATATGATGGCTTATGGGACCCATTCTACGACCGGCATATGGCTATTCACGGCTCGGAGGTCGGTGATGAATTTGGTTTTAACCGTGAAGAGCAAGATGAGTGGGCCTGTCATTCACAGATGGCAGCAGTTGAGGCCATGAAGGCCGGGAGATTGGATGATGAGACATTTCCGGTAGAGGCCAAAAAGGGTAAAGAGGTGGTTATTATTGACAAAGATGAACCGCCCAGACCATATACTACAATGGAAGGGCTGGCAAAATTACCAGCTGTTTTCGGACATACGAGCATGGTTACTGGCCAAGCAGGAAGTGTAACTGCCGGAAACGCCCCGGGCATCAATGATGGGGGAGATGTATGTCTGTTGATGAGCAGAGAAATGGCAAATGAGCTTGGTCTGAAGCCTTTATTCACCATATTAGATTATGCTGAAGTCTCTCAACCCACAAAGGATATTGCCACTGTTCCGGGACTGGCCATAAAAAAGGTGTTTGAACAGAATGATATGACGATTGACCAAATTGACCTTATCGAAATCAATGAAGCGTTCGCCGCTGTTGTATTAGTCAGCGCTCAAACAATTCTGGGACTCACCAAGGAGCAGATTTTTGCGAAGGTTAATGTTAACGGAAGCGCTATTGCCTATGGCCATCCTATCGGAGCAACCGGAGCAAGAATAGTTATGACACTTGCCTACGAACTGAGGCGAAGAGGCGGCGGAATTGGCATATGTGGTATCTGTTCGGGTTCTGCCCAGGGAGATTCTATGCTTATAAAAGTCGAGCCGTAAAAAAACAGGAGGGATGACCTTCAGGTCATTCCTCCTGACGTTATTTTTTTACTTCCTTTGGTAAAAAAATCTGTTTTTCTCACCACCACATTTACTACAGCTCTGCGGCTAATAAACTGGCCTTTTTGGTTGTCTCTTTCAATCGTAAAACCATGGTTCTAATTAAGCTCTTTAACTGTGGCGACAATAATTCATACTCCTTTTCCAGTCTCTCCTTGTCCAAAATGCCTAATCGTACCACACCCTCTGATATTACAAAGGCTGTACGCAATTGCTGTGTCTTTAATAAAAAAGGGATTTCCCCTATAATAGCGCCTTCTTTCAGGGTATCAATTGTTGCCAATCCCTTTGGGGTGCGCTTTTTAACCTTTACCTTCCCTTCCAAAACAACATATAGCCAATCCCCTTTAGCGTCCTCCTCAATTATGGTCACATTGGGTTGAACAACCTCTTCTTTCACAATATATGCATATATAATACTGTCTATTGCCATCGAAAAAATGATCTCTCCTACGACATCATGAAAAAACCTATCTGCTTGAGTGCATCTTTACTAATATTGCTAAATTCTAATCCTAAAAAAAGACAGCCTGGAACCTTACTTTTTTTCACTGATTTTATTATGGCAACTTCATTGATAGAGCTCCCTGAAGGAAGCTGAAAGCTGATTTTCAACTGATTCCCAAGATTATGGTTAAAATTCATAGCATTTCTCTCAATCACCTCAACCCCTAAGCCCATAGGACTTATATCCTTAATAACTCCATGCAAGTCGACGTGAGATGAATGGGTTGCTGATCGGTAATTACATTCCTGACCAAAATTTTTTCTGAAATATCTCCGTTTATTGCTTTTTTTCTCTGCTGTTATTCTTTCCTCCTTGCTTTGCCTTTTCCTGGCAGTTAATTCATCAATGACCCTGTTCATCCTCAGCAATCTATTCAGGGTCTGTTGCGTGATATATCTCAATATGGCAGGCATGGCCTTATATTCCTCAGTAAGCCGTGCAGGATGCCAGACCTCGAGCTCAACATCATCTATTGCTTCAACAGATGCGGATCGTGGTTCAAGGAGAAAATTAAAAAATGTCATCTCTCCAAACACCTCTCCTCTGACGAGGGTAGCCAGGGGAATAATGGTATTATTTGACTTTTTAAAGATTCGTACATGCCCCTTAAAAATCTTATAAATCGAAATCCCATAATCTCCCTCTTTAATTATTAGATCACCTTTTGAATACGATAGATGAACAACTGGAGGTATCGTTTTCTTTTCAGTCATGTATCAAACCTTATGCTAAACCAAGAGAAATACTTGAAAAATGTTACAATAATTCTACACGATATAAGATAAAAGAGATATTTTTATTTGTCCAGAATAAATTTCCCTTTACGAGTAACTGATCTTACAATCCAGGTAAAAATATGATAAACATTGTAGATATATAAAATCTAATAGTAACTGTTCATCCCGATTTATCGGGATTATCCGTTGTTCCCGATATATCGGGATGAATGGTGAACTCCCAACGGTGAACGCTTACATCTAATACAACCATGAGGCACATGCAATTATCGGAATTTGTTGAACAAATAAAAAAATCAACGGGTCTTGGCCCTCAGGTAGTCTATCATCGCTATCTTTCTCACCAAGACCCTCAATACGATCAGAGCACACCCTTCTCTCAAACCGTTTTAGATCTCCTTCAAAAATGTAATATCAAAGCATTGTATGTTCACCAGACCGAGGCCATCGGGAAATTACAAGCAGGTAAAGATATCATAGTATCTACCCCTACTGCCAGTGGGAAAAGCCTTATCTATAATGTTGGTGTCATTGAAACAATATTACAAACGCCAGCAGCGCGAGCCCTGTATATCTTTCCTCTTAAGGCCTTGGAACAGGATCAGCTAAAAAATCTCCATGATTTTACCTCTGGGCTCCAGAAACACCAGATCAGTGCAGCCATTTATGATGGCGATACATCAACAGGCGACAGAAAGAGGATTAAAGAGAAGGTTCCAAATATCATCCTGACTAATCCTGACATGCTCCATATAGGCATTCTTGCCTATCACGAAGCATGGGCTGAGTTTTTTTCTAATCTGGCCTTTGTTATTATTGATGAAGTTCATACGTATCGGGGAATTTTCGGCTCACATCTTGCACAGATATTGAGAAGATTAAAAAGAATTTGCCTTCTCTATAATACCACACCACAATTTATCCTTTCCTCAGCCACTATCCAAAATCCTCATGATTTTGGCAAAAGCCTGATAGATAAAGAAGCAGAAGTGATTTCCCACAGTGGTGCCCCGAAATCCGGACAGTATTTTGTATTTCTCAATCCCTTGACCAGCACCAATTTTTTAGCCACGCAATTATTTATCCAATGTCTTAATGCTCACTTTAGAACCATTGCATTCACCCAATCCAGAAAGGTCACCGAGCTCATTCATATGTGGATTAAACAACTGGCGCCAGATTTAAAGGATAAGGTCAGCTCATACAGGGCTGGCTTTTTACCTGAAGAACGCCGCAGTATTGAAAAAAGGCTCACAAATGGAAATCTGCTTGGTGTTATATCGACTAGTGCCCTGGAGATGGGAATTGATATTGGGTACCTGGATGTATGTATATTAGTCGGATACCCGGGAACCATCATTAATACTTGGCAAAGAGGAGGAAGAGTGGGGCGTTCCGGAAGAGACTCTCTCGTAATCCTGGTTGCCAATCAAGATGCCCTGGATCAGTACTTTATGCAACATCCAGCCTGCTTTTTTGACCAATCCTTTGAAGCTGCAGTCATTGATCCGGACAATGCCCATATTATACGGGCCCATTTACCCTGTGCAGCAGCAGAAAATCCTCTCACCTTGCAGGATAGCCAATTCTGGCACAATGGTCTCATTGATCATTGTGATTTCTTAGAATCGGTTGGTGAGCTTAGCAGAACAAGTGAAGGGAAACCGGTATGGTTTGCTACCAAAAAAAGGCCACATCTGAGGGTAAACATACGCTCAATTGGTGAGAGCTACACCATATTTGATGCGAAAACAGGAAAGGCGATAGGCACTGCTGATGGCATACGAGCCTTCAAAGAGTGTCACCCGGGCGCAATATACCTTCATAGGGCCAGTCCATATCTCGTAGAGAAATTAATCATCAAGAAAAAAAACATTATTGCTCAACAAACAGAACTGAAATATTTTACTCGAATACGATCTGAAAAAGAAACCGAGATTATCAAGATTACCAGGAGCCAACCAAAAGGGCAATTTGTTGTTAAACTCGGCAATCTTACCGTGACAGAAACAATAACCGGGTATGAGAAAAGGAGGACCCCCGGGCAGGAATTGATTGGTGTTTTCCCACTTGAGCTCCCTCCCCAGACATTTGAGACGGTAGGTCTCTGGGTTATTATCGAAGATAGCATTAAAAAAATGGTGAAAGACAGAGGGTACCACTTTATGGGGGGTATTCATGCCATAGAACATGCAGCCATTAGCCTCTTTCCCATTTTTGCATTATGTGATAGAAATGATCTTGGAGGAATCTCATACACGTTTCATCCCCAGGTAGAAAAATCAGCGGTATTCATTTATGATTCCTATCCAGGGGGTGTAGGGCTCGCCCAGAGGGGTTTCGATATAATCCTGGATCTATTAAATCAGACACTGGAGCTTATTAAAAACTGTCCGTGCGAGCAAGGCTGCCCCTCATGTATATATTCCCCAAAGTGCGGTTCAGGCAATAAACCTTTAGATAAAAACGCTGCGTTACTGATTTTAGAGGCCCTGACAGGCGTGATACCTTTGTCAGATATTCCTGCTATTTCAGGAGAGGAAAAAAAAGATCCTCTCTTTCCGGTACATAAAGAAATGGTAGCTAAAGTGGTGGATAAAAAAAGAATTTGCTATTTTGATTTAGAAACGCAGAAATCAGCCGAAGACGTAGGTGGGTGGCAGAATACACACCTGATGATGGTATCTGTGGCTGTAGTATTCGATAGCCTGGATGAGTGTTTTTATACCTTCACAGAAGATCAAATAGATGCGTTAATTGAACACCTCACCGCAGCTGATCTTGTGGTTGGGTTTAATTGTAAAAGATTTGATTATGCAGTACTTGGAGCCTACACCAACCACAATTTACATACCATACCAACATTTGATATACTTGAGGATATCTACAATAGGCTTGGATACAGGTTAAGTCTTGATCACCTGGCGCAAGAGAGCCTCAATAAAGAAAAATCGGCGAATGGGCTTAAGGCCCTGGAATGGTTCAAGGCAGGGGAGATAGAAAAATTAACTGACTATTGCAAACAGGATGTTGCACTAACCAGAGATCTTTTCCTGTATGGTCTGGAAAAGGGATGCCTTGTCTATGTGAACAAAAATTAAAATGAAAGAGTCCGGTTGTTAGTTGATTGGGATATTGGTAAAATAATTGAGGGATTGAGGGATTGAGGGATTGTATATGACATATCATGATGGGCACTAAAAAAACCTCACTGATCTTGATACGTTGCAAAAACTCCGATATATAACTAAATAAGGAGGGTAAAGCCATGTTTGGCCTGGGTACAACAGAGCTGCTTATTATTGGGGGAATTATCTTGCTCATCTTTGGTGCCAAGAGATTGCCAGAAATTGGCAAGGGACTCGGGGGTGCTATAAAGGAGTTTAGAAAGGTGAAACAGGATATAACCCCGAATGATACCAAAGAAGGCTCAAAGGAAAAACACAAAGAGGAAACGACCATAGAAAATACATTGGTCGAAAAGATAGTGAAAGAAGTGCCGGTGGTCAAAAAAGGCCTTGCAATTAAAAAAAAGGCAGAAAAGATAAAAAAGATCATCACATAGAAGATGCCCTCTCTAATACATCCATCATTTGCTTATGAATCCTTCCATTCGATGCCAAAATAGATGGAGACTCCAGGTAATAATCTTTCCCCTGCATATCTGTTACAATCCCACCTGCCTCCTCTACAAGTAGCCATCCTGCTGCGATATCCCAGGGATTTAATTTGAGTTCCCAGAATCCATCAAACCGCCCTGCTGCAACATACGCAAGGTCCAGCGCTGCTGAGCCTGCCCTACGGATAGCCTGTGCCTTCATGATCATTGTATTAAAGTAATTCAGATTATTGTGGCTGTCTTCCCGAATATCATACGGGAATCCCGTAGCCAAAAGGCCTTTGATTACTCTGTTCATATTTGAAACATGTATTGCCCTGTCATTTAAAAAGGCTCCCTTCCCTTTTTCCGCTACAAACATTTCATTGAGCATAGGATCGTAAATAATACCTACAATCAAAGTATCCAGTTTTTGAAGTGCAATAGAAACACAAAAAAAAGGGTACCCATGAGCATAATTGGTGGTTCCATCAAGGGGATCGATAATCCATGTGAAATCAGATCCCCTTGTGGTATAGGTAAATTCCTCTGCCAGGATGTCATGATCGGGAAACAGGC
>DAOVDY010000192.1 GCA_030669265.1 Desulfobacteraceae bacterium
CATTGGTCAAGGGTGTGGATAAGATCCGTCTTGTAGTTCGGATCGGGCCGAGTGTAGGCCTGATGGGGACCCTTATTCCCATGGGTACTGGCTTGGCTGGTCTGACCCAGGGGAATATGGCCCAACTCTCATCAAGTCTTATCCTCGCCTTTACCACCACGGTCGTGGGTCTGGCCCTGGGGATCACTGCCTATTTTTTCTCAGTTGTCAAGGAACGCTGGGTCACCGAAGATATGCGCCACATAAACCTGATAACAGAAGCCATGACACAGAACATCAAATCTTGAAAATTGAGCAATGGTCAATTGTTAATTCCTTAAGTTCTTTCCCCTTTGCAAAGGGGGATCGAGGGGGATTTAAATGAAATACCTGAAAAATAGCCGCCTGGGACGTTTGGGAAAAGCAAAGCAGGAAGATCCTTTGCTCGGTGTAGCGAATCTTTTTGATGTGGCGCTTGTCTTTATTGTGGCGCTCCTTCTTTCCCTCATGGCAACTTACCAGATTTTGGATTTCTTCTCTGAAAAGAGTGAAATTACTATTGTAAAGAAGAATGAAGATGGACAAATGGAGATTATTACTAAAAAAGGCAAAAAGGTTAAGGTAGAAAAAGTAACCGACAGAAAAATTGGCGGAGAAGAAGGAATTAAGTTGGGGACAGCTTATCAACTAAAAGATGGAAGGATGGTTTATGTTCCGGAAGAATAAAATTAAGGATGGTTTACAACTTAAGTCAATCGTTGCCTCAATTTTCGCATTGCTTATAGTCCAGATACTTGCACTGCCAGTAGCGGTAAGTAGCGAGGCAGCAGGAAGGGTTTTAGAAAAACCCAGGATAATAATTATACCTACCTGTGAGGCTTCTTCTCCTTATCAGCTTCAAAAGGCAAAAGAGGAAGTTAGGAGCTTCCTGGATGTCAGTTTATACAGCGGAACAGGTAAGGGATACTTACCACCAGCAGAGGGGTTGGACCTCAGCGCCTATGATGTGATTTTCGTGGTTGGTAATTCGCCTGCGACCTTTAAATTGAATCAGGCCCTTGATGAGGCAAAGAAGAAGACGACTGTGGTCGTGGTGGCTCCTGTCATGGTGGAAGGGAATGTCGACCTTACTGAACATCCATGGTTAAAACAATATTGGTTTAACAGATGCCAGGAAAATTTCCGCAGGCTAATGATCTATCTGGGAGTAAAATTCTGCGGATTGAAGACACAGGTAGAAAAACCTATAATCTTCCCTGAGAGGGCCATTTATCATCCGGATGCAAAGAGAATTTTTGAAACAACAGATGATTACCTGAGGTGGTATACCGATAATACTGCCAAAACTCATCATCTATATAACTCTAAAATGCCAACCATAGGGATATTATTCTACAGGAGCTCTTATACAAAGAAAAAATTAAAGGTAATAGATGCCTTAATCAAAGCAATAGAAAAAAGAGGATGTAATGCAATAGCATTATATGGGTTTCATGGCTTTTGTTTGGATAAATTTTTTATTAAGGATGGAAAGCCAGTCATTGATTCCATAATTTCTTTGACTTACAGCTTAGGTTATTCGAATCAACAAAAGGAAGTTGAAGAAGCGGGATCTATAGATGTTCCATTTTTACAGGCATTAAAACATTATCGTAAGAGCTCTCATGAATGGGAGGGGAGTTTAGAAGGGCTGGCAACAGATATGCTCCCATATGTTCTTTATGCTGAAATGGATGGGATGTTTGAGCCAATGTTGATAGCTGGCAAAGTAATGTCGGATACAGGAAAAGATCACTACAAAGTTATAGACTATCAGATTGACTGGCGGGTAGAGAGGGCTATTGCTTGGGCAAGATTACACCGGATGAAAAATTGGGATAAAAAGATAGCTATAACATACTATAGCGAGGGTGGCGGAAAGGCAAATATAGGAGCAGATATTGACTATTATCTGGATGTTCCATCAAGTCTGGCCAATCTTTTCAAGGAAATGAAATCAAGGGGATACAATCTCGGAGATAAGCTGGTATTAGATAGCGCTAAACTTTCTAAGGCAATGGCTGAAGTGGGAAGCAATGTTGGGGTATGGGCTCAAGGTGAATTAAGAAAAAGAGTAAAAGATGGAAGTATAATACTAATTCCAGAACAGAAATATCTTAAATGGTTTAGCGAGCTTTCTGAAGATAAAAGGAATGAGGTAATAGAAAGATGGGGCCAGCCGCCTGGTGAAATAATGGTTTACAAAGATAGCGGTAAAAAATATATTGTTATACCAAAGATTCAGTTTGGCAACGTAATACTTCTTCCCCACCCCACCTGGGGCTTTTTGCAGGATGAAGCAATACTTTATCACCAAGGGGCAATACCCCCTCATCATCAATATATGGCCTTTTGGTTTTGGTTAAATAGAGAATTTAAGGCTGACGCAGTCTTTACTGCTTTTACCCAGATTTCATTAATGCCGGGCAAACAGATTGGTTTATCAAGGCATGATTGGGGTGGCCTACTACTCCAAAATGTCCCCAACATTCATCCCTTTCCGATTCAGGGTAACGGAGGTGTGCATAATAAAAGAAGGGCAAATGCACTCTTGATAGATTATATGCCTACTATTGTTTCCTCCGAGCTGTATGAAGAATTATTGGGGTTGCAGAAGAAGATATCTCTTTATGAAGAAGCACATAATGCATTAAAGGAAGAATACAAAGAGGGAATATTAAAAGAGTGTAAGAGACTGAAGTTGGATAATGACCTCAATGTGAAAATTGATTTAATACAATTTGAAGACCTTATAGGAAAACTGAATCACTACCTTAATCAGATAAAAAGAGAACATATGCCCTATGGCTCCCATACGTTAAGTGAACCCCCCACAGGAGAACCTTTAGTTGAAATGATATCATCGATGCTCGGCAAGGAATTTAAGGAGCATATTGCTAAGTTAAATTCTAAAAAAGAGCGATTAGGCGAAAGATTACTGAAAGAAATTATCCTGAACCAATTAACTCCAGAGGAGGCGCAAAAGACTGTTCTAGGCCAGATATCCAAGGAGATTGGCGATGATTTGAATTTAGCAATAGGGTATGCCAGAAGGATAGATGCCTGCCATATAGAGATACCCCGGATACTGGATGCATTTGAAGGGAAATATATACTGCCCGGGCCAGTGGATGATCCAATCAGAAATCCTGACGCTTTACCCACAGGCCGAAATCCCTATACCTTTGATACCAGAAGCATTCCTACTAAAGAAGCTTGGCAGATTGGTAAAAGGATGGTAGATCAATTATTAGAACAACACTTGAAGAAAAATAAGAAATATCCTCGCCAGATGGCCTTTGTTCTTTGGTCCAGTGAAACCACCAAGCATCATGGGA
>DAOVDY010000246.1 GCA_030669265.1 Desulfobacteraceae bacterium
AGCCGGAGCATATTTGTGGTCAAGTTCTTTGGCCAGATTAAATTCCCTTTCGGCATCTGATAGCTTGCCAGTTTCCAACAATTTCATGCCGGTAAAAACATGGTGCTGCGGGGTGTCAAGAGTACTTACCGGGGCCCTTGCCTTAGGAGCGCACCCACCTATTGCCAGAATCAAAGAAATAAAGGCTAAAATGATAAAAACGGTACACCTATAGTTAAAAAATTTCATAAGCCTTAACCTCCTCTTATTAAATTATTAATAAAACAGTTAAGTAATGACTGTCAGTGATCTTAATCTAAAACAACCATCACCCTACACTTCTGTAAAAAGGTCAAATTGTCAGCTGAACCTTTAATCCTGGCCGCATCTGCATTACTAATAACAATATCAGAGTCTCCAGTATCTGCTGTCCTTATCCCTTTTACAGTTAAGGGATTGTTTGTAACCCTATCATTTGTCTGGGCAGATGTAAGATCTTTTGCATATCCAGCCATTCCCTGATTTATGGCATAATCACGGCTAACATATGATGAACCATACACCTCGTTGCCATCCTCATCCACGACCTTTGGTGACATAGCAGGCTTTACCTGAAATCCTTTGCTATCCACTACCAATCCTGTGTAAGCTTCACCTTGCGTGCCAGGAGAAACTTGAGGCTGCCTAATGGCCGGAATAGACTGTATTGACTTAGGTAACATTAGGTTGGAAAATCCGCCCCTGAGGTTCATTGCTACAGTAACCTCAACAGATCCATCGGACATATACGCGATATCAACTACTTGAGATCTCTCAAGATAGCCACTAACTTGATTGCGAATGATGTCACTCTGCACGACAAAATCCTTAACCAGAGTCAGCGAGTCAATCCTGACACCCTTGATAATTTCCAAGAGGTTTCTCCTGGCTACAATCACACCTGCCCGTTTGGCCATGGCCCTGGCCTGGGCCATATTTACGGGTTTTGCTGGTGGGGCCCCTATACCTATTGCCGATGCAACACCTGTTGTCCAATCTATCTTCCCATTTTCAAAGCTCTCAACAGCATTTTGGGCCCGAACCCCACAAGGGATAATAAAAAATAATGAAAGAACAACAACCATGCTGATAATTGCCATCTTTTTCATAAAACCACCTCCTCATATATAGTTTAAAGTGAGCCCGCCCTCCCCGTCCCGAGACCGAGACGGGATCGGGAGGTGCGACATGATTTGAATATACGCTTGCTTCTGATGTATCACCAATTTTGGTTTATCTTTGCTGATTCATGTTTTACCAGGTCTGGGCCAGGGCTAAAGATTAAAGTGCCTAAAGATTGATAGAAATAACGTTTGTATTGCTATTACTATGATGTCCTTTTATATCGTAATTGTTTAATTATCACACTGCCAATCAGTTTTCAGCGGTTACAAAAACCTTGAGATCGTTGTGCTCATTGTAAGTAATCATAGTTTTATAATTTAGGCACTCTATTCACCATAAGCCTTGCTTGCATATGTTTCAAGCCAGGGCCTATAGGTTACATTACCTATAAAGAGACTCTCATCTGGTGGATTGTTTCCCCACCAATTATTCCTGGCGTCTATCTGAATCTTAGAGAAACTTTGAATTGCAAAGGGATTATTAAAAAAATTATTATAATGTATTCGAGGAGCTGACATTGCCTTACAGAATATTGCTCCTGTTCCCCTATTTCTGATCAGGGTATTATATTCAATCTTTGGCGAGGAATCATTTCCACACATGATACCGGACTGGGAATTATCACTAATAATGCTATAAGTTATATCTGGTTTTCCATATTCGATAATAAGGGCGTTTACCCCGTGCTGAAAACGACAAAATTCAAAGAAGGAAGCAACTTTTGTGTTCTTGATAGATTTGACTGCAAAAGGATAATCACCAGCAGCCGGAGAGGGACTGTTTGAGATAAAACTTATAGGCTTATCTTTTTTGCCTTTGGCATAAACACCACCATCCTTTAACTCTATGCCACTACTACCCGGATTAAAACTGAGAGTCACTCCAGGTTGTATATATAAGGTTGCACCATTGTCTATCTCTAATTTTTTTTCAACTACATATGGGCTATGGGCCAGGATGAGATGGGAATTAGCTGTTATACAACCGCCTAATGGGCCTTTAAATACGGATATCATAAATGGCTTTCCATTCGGAGCAGGGCTATCAAGCGCTGAATCAATTATTACTTTCCCCATTGCTAATGAAAGGATTACCTTTGGATCTGTACTCCCCCACCAGTTATCTGATGCCTGGATAGGCTCCCCTTTTGTTGAATTTAGTATAGCCAGGCCATTATTGTCATGGATGTTGTTACCTATAACTTTAGGCTTGCCAAAGGCTACATGAATGCCGTCACCACCGCTTCCTACAATGCTATTGGCCTGAATCAGAGGATTCCCACCATCACAGAAAATCCCATGCCGCCCATTTGCTTTAATAGTGTTACCAGTTATTACGGGTGATGATGCCTCAGATATGACTATACCTGAATCTGTGTTGCTATGGATATAATTTTCGATTACCTGTGGTTTAGAAAAAGACCCTTTAATCAAAATTCCAGTTTCATTTTTACTAAATTCAATGTGGTTCACAAATGGTGATGAAGACAGGACTGTCAAACCTACCAAGGCATTTTTTACCTGGCAAAAAGAGACATTACTTTTATCATTCTTTACCCTATCAAATATAATTCCTGCCCATTTTCCACCTTCAAAACCATTAAAGATAATCATTCCTTCCTTATCCCCAACAG
>DAOVDY010000043.1 GCA_030669265.1 Desulfobacteraceae bacterium
CGCCAATTTGTTGAACACCATGCATATCTCTCGGGTGTACGATCATATCGTCATAGAGGACAAGGGCACCCTGTTCGGCCAAATCTTGTATATGCTGGTCATATGCAGTCTGGGACATGGCAACAAGGATGTCTGCTTTTATTACATGAGGGTATGTAATGGGATTTTCTGATATGACCACCTCGGACCTGGCAGAACCACCCCTGGCTTGAGCACCATAAGAATTGGATCCGGAAACCCATTTGTCGTCATTAATAGCAGCATGCCCAAGTATCGTTCCTGCGAGAATGACTCCCTGACCACCAAAACCACAAAGACAAATTTGTTTAAGATCCCCCATCATTAAATTCTCCAGTGATAATCTTATTTTTCAATTCCTCTTTCGTTAAATATTCGGCTTCTTCCTTAGAGATACAGCTTTCCATTAAGGCTTTCAACATATCGGCAGGAGAATCATATCTATTCCTCCTTCCAAATTGGGTATGACAGGGGGAAAGTACTTCGATAAAGGTAAATCCTTGTATACTAAGAGATTTTTTTATAGCACTCACCAACAATAAAGGCTGGGTTACTGAATAGCGGGCCACATACGGAGCACCAGCGCCAAGAACTAATTTACAGAGATCAAATGGGCGGTAGATATTGCCATCCATGCTTGTGGAAGTAAAAGCGCCCAGAGGAGATGTGGAAGCCACTTGCCCGCCGGTCATGCCATAGATCATATTGTTGGCACAGATCACTGAGAGGTCTATATTCCTGCGTGCAGCATGGATGAGGTGGTTGCCCCCAATGGAGGTAAGGTCTCCGTCTCCACTTATAACCATGACGTTGAGTTTTGGATTGAATAGCTTTGCCCCTGTTGCAAACGCAATAGCCCTGCCATGTAAGGTATGAAGGGTGTCGGCATTGAAATGAGGACTTGGGATCCAGGCTGCACAGCCTATGCCAGAGACAAAAAGCATCTCATCCATACTTAGCTTAAGCTCATCAATAGCCCGAAGTATAAGATTCATCAATATTCCATGTCCACATCCAGGGCAAAAGGGTGTTGAATCAAGTCCTGGACGTAGGTACTCTTCCAGATCCCTGGCCATTATAAGAGTCTCCTTACCCCGTTTATTATTCGATGAGGATGGATGATTTCACCATTGGTCTGGTTGTAAGGAATCACCTCACAGTTAGCGTATTTCATCACCTCGCCGATAATTTGTCCCCTGTTCATCTCTGGGACAAAAATCGTTTTAGCCTTTTGGCCAACATCTTTAATTATTTTATCAGCAAAAGGCCAAATGGTCTTTAGCCTGATCAGGCCGACTCTTTTTCCTTCTTTTCGGAGTTGCTCTATAGCAAAAAGTGCGCTTCGTGCAGTAAATCCATAGGAGACAATAATGACTTCGGCATCTTCCAGATGATATGAGTCTGTTCGAGTGATTCTGTCTCTATTATTCAAGATCTTTTCGTTAATCCTGTTTACGAGCCGTGAGTGGACCTCGGGGTCATCGGTTTTTCTGATCCCGATCTCATTGTGTGTGGATCCGGTAACCAAAAGTTTTTCTCCCTCACCAAATGAAGGCATGGGCGGAATACCATTGTTCTGGTTAGCCCCAAAAGGAGGAGCTCCTTTCTTTTTTTTTCGATTAAAGACCTTAAGGATGGCCTTCACTTCAACCCTTTCCCTTAAATGGCCAATGGCCTCATCGCCCATTACAAAAACAGGAACACGATACTGCTCGGCTAAGTTAAAGGCATTTATTGTCTGGTCATACATCTCTTGAACCGACCATGGAGAGAGGGCAATAATATAATAGTCTCCGTGAGAACCCCATTTTGCCTGCATAAGATCGCCGCTGGCTACCCTTGTTGCCTGGCCAGTGCCTGGTCCAGCTCTTTGGATATTAACAATAACAAGGGGTGTTTCTGTTAAGGCAGCATATCCAATTCCTTCCTGCATAAGAGAAAAACCTGGTCCAGAGGTGGCTGTCATTGCCTTGGCACCCGCCCATACTGCTCCAATGACTGAACAGATAGAAGCAATTTCATCCTCCATTTGCATGAACACACCATGTACGTCTTTAAATCGGACGGAAATCCTCTCCATAATTTCACTTGAGGGAGTAATGGGATAACCTGCATAATACCGACATCCAGCAGCGATAGCCCCTTCAGCCACTGCTTCATTGCCTGAAAAGTAGTAATGTCCAGAAGAAAGAGTGCTGTTTATATCGCTATACCCCATATAATTACCTCAAAAGGCATTGAGTGTATTTTCTTAAAGACCAAGCCTATGAAATGTTTTTTCTTTCTCATTTTTTCACTATTTAATTTAATAAAAAAATTTACGATGATAAAATCTCCTTAACCCTCTTTCCCACAATACCCTTTACATATTGAATATGTTTTTTAAGTAGTGTCTTGGTACCAGGATAATCTCCTTTTTTAAGGCTGTAAATTATACCCTGATGATGCTCTAAAGAAATATCTTTTTGCTCATTTTTACTATGATAAATCAGCCAGTATCTTCTTAGTGATACTGACAATATCTTATATAACTCGATTAATCGAGAGTTGTTAGAGAGTTCTACAAGGCTATAATGAAAACTCGAAATAACACTAAAGGGATCATGTTTCTTCAACAGGTTTTTATCAAATTCTTCGATCATAGGCTGTATCTTTTCTGGTGATTTTTTTGCCCTCTTCTTTATACAATCCAGCGCATAACATTCTAATATTTTTCTGATTTCAAACAATTCTTCCAAATCCTTCAGGCTTATATCTGTAATATAGGAACCTTTCCGAGGTAATGTAGTAATAAGTCCATCTATTTCTAAAATCCTAAAGGCCTCCCTTACCGGTGATCTGCTTATACCCAAGTTTACGGCAATCTCAGATTCATTTATCTTCTGACCTGGTCTGAATTCTCCGGTAAGGATCCTCTTGCGTGTGTTATCCAGAACAACGGTCACCAGGCTTTTTATCTCACCCCTGTCCCAGTTCTCCACTTTATTATTTATATTATTACCCACCTCAAGCTCTAAAAATAGTCGATTGTCGACAATTTTATTAGGTTTTCACTTTTTGTCAATTGAAATTTTTATTTTTTAGTGTTTTCTGAGATTTCCAAATAATACCAATAACTTTTTTCCTTTTTAACCATGCACTAACTATTAATAGTGACTATGGTTAGCATAAACCTCGCTAAAAAAGTTGACAATTACATCAAATATGGATAAATGAGCACTATAATGACCAGCAAAGAAAATAAAAAGCCTGTTATCAATATCGAGTGGTGTAAAGGATGCGGAATCTGTGTAGAGTTTTGTCCGGAAGATGCCTTAGTTTTGAATGAAATGGAAAAGTCTAAGCTTGTATACCCAGAAAAATGTAATGGCTGTGGAATGTGTGAGCTTCGATGCCCTGATCTTGCAATTGAATTAAGATAATGCCACCAAGTCACTAAAGAACAAAGAATTGAAAATTGACAATTGAAAATCGACAATCGGAACTGGTGACTTTATGTCTTTCTGGCTAAATTAAGTAAGGTATTTGGTCCATGAAAAAAGATATCCGTTTTGTTCAAGGGAACGAGGCCGTTGTTGAGGCAGCTATGTATGCTGATCTGGATTTTTTTGCAGGGTATCCTATTACTCCTTCCACAGAGATTGCGGAATTACTCGCTTACCGGCTCCCAAAAAAGGGAGGAAAATTTATTCAGATGGAAGATGAGCTTTCTTCCATGTGTACAATAATCGGGGCCTCTCTTACGGGGAAAAAGGTCATGACAGCAACCAGTGGGCCAGGTTTTTCCCTCAAACAAGAGGCAATTGGTTTTGCTGTAATGACTGAGACCCCTTGTGTTATAGTAAATGTTCAGAGGGGAGGCCCTTCTACAGGTCTTCCCACAAGTGGGAGCCAGGGAGATGTCATGCAGGCACGCTGGGGAACCCACGGAGAACATGCTATCATTGCCCTGACAGCCTCCAATAATCAGGATGTTTTTGCTATTACAGTTGATGCCTTTAACCTATCTGAGACCTTTAGGACCCCTGTTATTTTACTCTTGGATGAAGTTGTTGCCCACACCAGAGAAAGGCTTATAATGCCAAAACCGGGGGAGCTCAATGTGGTGAAGAGATTACGGACATCTGTACCAAAAGGAACTGATTATCACCCTTATCTGCCCAGGGAAGATGGTCGGCTTCCTATGTCTGATTTCGGTGGTGTCCATAGATATAATGTTACCGGTTTGGCACATGACATGTGGGGTTTTCCCTCAAACAATCCAAAAATCGTATATGGATTGATGCGCCATCTGGTGGACAAGATACAAGGTCACACAAAAGAAGTCACCAGGATAAAGGAATTCTTTATTGACGATGCAGAATATCTTTTGATCTCTTATGGATCATCTGCCAGGACTGCCCTTCATGTGGTAGAAAACAGGAGGGCAAGAGGTGAAAGGCTTGGGTTACTTGAACTCCAGACGCTTTGGCCATTCCCTGTTGATGTTGTCCAAGAGAGGTGCGCCTCTGCCAATTGTGTTATGGTAGTTGAGATGAATATGGGCCAGATCTTTTATGAGGTAAAAAAGGCAGTAGCTGACCCTCAAAAGGTATTTCTGGCTAACCAGATTGATGGCAGTTTTATAACCCCTACAGACATTTTGAACATCCTAAGAATTATCCAGGGAAAGGGGGCGTAACCTGTAGAACTATGGCTATGTAAGTCAGGCCTGCCCGCCCCGATTGTATCGGGACAGGCGGGTCTGGGCCAGAGAATAGTGGAGTAGTGGAGTAATGGTTAGTAAAAAAGGAAAAAAATCAATATAATGCTTCTTCTTTATCTAAACCCATCATTCCAATATTCCAGTACTCCAATATTCCAATTTATTAGCGGAGCGAAATAATTTATGGCAGTGAAAGATTATATAAGAGAACGGTTTTTTCCCCACATCTGGTGTCCTGGCTGTGGTCACGGCACAATAATGGGCTCCATGATACGGGCAATAGAAAACTTAGGAATAAAGAAAAGTGACATTGTTGTTATCTCCGGTATCGGTTGTTCCTCCCGGATCTGTGGGTATCTCGATTTTCACACCCTACACACTATTCACGGAAGGGCCCTTGCGTTTGCAACAGGTGTTAAGCTCAGCAGGCCGGAGCTTACAGTAATCGTTCCTATGGGTGATGGTGATGCCTTTGCCATTGGCGGTAATCACCTTATCCATTCAGCAAGGCGTAATATTGACGTCACAGCCATTATCATGAACAATAACATCTATGGCATGACAGGTGGACAATATTCACCTTCCACTAGGTATGGCGACCTTGCAACCACAGCCCCTTATGGCAATATCGATCAACCCTTTGATTTTGTTAAGCTTGCACTAGGTGCGGGCGCCTCATTTGTGGCCAGGACAACAACATACCATGCGACCTCAATGATAAAGATACTGGAAAAGGCAATTACGCATAAGGGTTTTTCAGTTGTTGATGTTCTGTCTCAATGCCCTACCTATTTTGGCAGAAAGAATAAATTTGCCAGCCCGGTCGATATGCTTAAATATTACAAGTCTCAAACAACCCCGATAGGCAGCGAGGCAAAAGAAAAAAATCCGGATTTGATCGAACGGGGAATATTTGCCCAGGAAGAGCGACCTGAATATTGCGTTGAATATGATAAGATTATAGAAAAGGCCTCTCAAAGGAAGGTAACTAATGGAAAGGTGTAGAATTCTCTTCTCTGGCTCAGGTGGACAGGGTGTAATCACAGCATCCATCATCCTTGCTGAAGCAGCAGTTCTCCATGAAGGACTAAATGCAGTACAGTCTCAGTCATACGGTCCAGAGGCCAGGGGAGGAGCGAGCCGCTCTGATGTAATCATTGCCGATTCAGACATACGCTTTCCCAAGGTCATCCAGCCAAATGTCCTTGTTTGCCTCACTCAGGAGGCATATAACAAATTCACTGACCTTATTAGGCCTGGCGGGCTTCTATTAACAGATAGTCATTATGTAAAACAGGAAAAAAAGGTGGATGCCAAGCAGGTAGAGCTTGATATGTACAAGGAGGTTATGGATAAGATTGGAAAACCTATTGTCTTTAATATCTGCATGCTTGGAGCCTTGATTGAGCTTACTCAATTAATTAAACAAGAATCAATTATGAAAGTCCTTGGCAGTCGGGTTCCAGCTGCTTTTCTGGATTTAAATAAGCAGGCCCTTGAGTTGGGCCAAAAGATAGCAGAAAATTTTGACCCAAAAAACATTTGACAGGATAACAGGATTAACAAGATAATTTATAACCTCCTTTAGGCCCGCCTTGGTGCAAGTTGCCCGGAACACGTTGTTGTCATTGTAATAATTCGGAATCAAGGGCTATAGAACATAATCCTTGTACATCAGTTCTGGGCTGGGGTTGTGATAGCTCTTTTTGATTAACCCTGTTAAATAGGGTTCCCTATGG
>DAOVDY010000084.1 GCA_030669265.1 Desulfobacteraceae bacterium
AAAAATGGCAGTGCCAATATGGATGTCTTAGTGGCTATGGGATCATCGGTTGCCTATTTTTATTCCCTTGCTGTCCTTCTTTATTCTCCCTTTGGCGAGCATGTCTATTTTGAAACCTCTGCTGTGATTATTACCCTGATCAAGCTTGGCAAGATGCTGGAGGCCAGAACAAAGGGTCGAACAGGCGGTGCTATACGTAAGCTGATAGGGCTAAGGCCAAAAACTGCAACAATCCTAAAGGATGGAAAAGAAAGGGAAATACCACTTTCCCAGGTAAAGGTGGACGATGTTGTCATTGTACACCCTGGTGAAAGCATCCCTGTAGACGGTGTAGTCCTGGAAGGTGAATCAACAGTGGATGAATCTATGTTGACCGGAGAGCCCATTCCTGTAGATAAGCATCCCGGAGCCAAACTTGCAGGTGGCACTATTAACGGAGAGGGTCGCCTCAAGTTCGAGGCTAACAGGGTCGGAAAGGACACGATCCTGGCCCAGATCATCCGGTTGGTTCAGGAGGCTCAGGGTAGCAAAGCCCCTATTCAGGCCCTGGCGGATAGGGTCGCAGCCGTGTTCGTCCCTGGCGTGATCGGGATCGCTTTCCTGGCCTTTATCCTTTGGTGGGTTATTGGAGGGGATTTTGTGCCGGCAATGATCCGGTTAGTAGCGGTATTGGTGATTGCCTGCCCCTGTGCGCTTGGGCTTGCCACACCCACTGCTATCATGGCTGGGACCGGGAAGGGAGCGGAAAAGGGTATGCTTTTTAAAAATAGTGAAGCCCTGGAAATGGCCACAAAACTAAATACGATTGTTCTGGATAAAACCGGGACCATTACCATGGGCAAGCCCTCTGTGGTTAATGTGATTGTTTCTGACTCCCTTATCAAGAATGAAGAAGATCTTTTAAGGCTCGGTGCCTCAGTGGAAAAGGGATCTGAACATCCCCTGGGAAAGGCCATAGTCAAGGAGGCGGAAAAGAGCGGGATTGATCTTTTTGAACCAGATGCCTTCAAGGCCTTGAGGGGATTGGGAGTGCAGGCAAAAATAAACGAGCAGGAAGTCCTGGTGGGAAAGCCAAATTGGTTTGATGAGATGGGCTTTAACTTTAATGATGCAAAAGATCAGGTGCGCTCTTTGCAGGATGAAGGAAAGACGGTGATGATGGTAGTGGTTGATAAAAAACTTGCAGGCCTGATAGCTGTAGCAGATACGGTAAAGCCTGAATCAAGAGAGGCCATTAAAGAACTTCACGAGCAGGATCTGAAGGTGGTCATGCTTACAGGGGATAATACACAGACTGCCAGGGCAATCGCTTCGGAAGTGAATATTGATGAGATAGTTGCAGAGGTGCGGCCGGAGGAAAAATCCTCAAAAATAAAAGTACTCCAAGATAAGGGTGAGAAGGTTGGGATGGTTGGTGATGGCATAAATGACGCCCCGGCACTGGTCCAGGCCGATGTAGGCCTTGCTATTGGGACAGGGACCGACGTGGCCATAGAGTCTGGTGATGTGATCCTGGCCAGTGGTAATCTGAAGGGTATTGCAAAGGCCATTCAACTCAGCCGGGCCACTATGAGAACAGTCAGGCAGAACCTTTTCTGGGCCTTCTTTTATAATATTGTGCTTATCCCGGTTGCAGCAGGGGTGCTCTATTCTTTTGAATTTTTACCTGCATTTTTGAGACAACTTCATCCCATCCTTGCTGCACTGGCCATGGCCATAAGCAGCATTACGGTTGTGTCCAATAGCCTATTTTTATACAAAACAAAAATAGATTAAACCAAGAATTGGCCTTCCTCAAAAGTTTCCTATTGAGAGCTGAGAGTTTCAGAATTTAATAACATCCCTTACTATGACAATGCATGCTTGATCTAACAGAACTACCTGAAAGCGGCTGAAGGAAAAGTCATCCTCAAGGAAATCATGGCAGGATGCTGGGATATTGCACCTCTGATGGCTCCTAACCGCCATCCAGGCCATGATGCTCTGTCTTTGTATACCATGAGGCGGGATCAATCAGGTACTCCTCGGCGTCTTTCAGAGAAAGGTAATGTCCGTGCTCAATACTGGCAAGCAGGTTGAAAAACTCTTTTTCTTTTGGATCAGAGACATTATCTCGGAGTTTAGCATAATGGGATGTCCCTTTGGACTCAAAATCGATAGCTATCTGGATGGCCTTCAGGTCGTCATCATCTCTTTCAGGCATCTTATCTAAATTTTTCACTGAGTCTTTCAGGATATCCTTAACGATTGTGTCTTTCACCTTAAGTGGAACGGTTTCAGGCCATTTTTCATTCATCTCCCACCTCTCATGAACTTCCTTCAACCTCTCATAGTGTTCTAATTCCTCATCTGCTATCTGGTTAAACATGGCTTTGCCGATAGGATTTTTTGTCCTCTCGGCATTTTTTAGATAAAATTCCCGCTCCGTCATCTCATTATTAAGGGCGACCTCTAGTGCATTTAGGTTTTCTTTTTCCTTCATTATAGCTCTCCTATTTTAATTATAGTAAGGTGTTATGCTTCGATTTTTTTATCACAGTTCAGTTGAAATTGTCAAAAATTTGAAAAAGCCCAAGCACCCGATCCCTTTTAGAGGCAAGATCGATGTGAAAGATTACTCGAAGCTGATCAGAGATGCATCAGAGGAAGGGGAGAGTAAGAAAAACTAAAGAATAGAACGTAGATGGCTTTCTATCTCACCCCTGGGGAGAGCCCCCACAAGGCTTTTGACAAATTTTCCATCGCTAAAAAAAAGCATGGTAGGAATACCACGTATAGAGTACTGTGAAGCAGTTAGAGGATTTTCATCCACATTGAGCTTTGCAATCTTGACCCGGCCTGCATACTCTGAAGCCAGCTGATCAAGGATGGGTGACACCATGTGACAGGGACCACACCATGGGGCCCAACAGTCTACTATTACCGCACCTGGATAAGAGAGCACCTCCATGCTGAATGTGCTATCCTTAACAGTCACAGGATAGTCATGAACAACGCCAACTGTTAGAAGCCTTCGACACTTGCCGCCTACCGAGTCTCCTCTGTGGTTACAGCTTGTAAAAACTGGAACAGAAAAGAAAAGCCCTGCCAAATTAATGGCAGGGCTTTGATTAAACGCAGGGTAAGATATTTAGTCCACCAATATAACCGATATATCCTTTGCTAAGTGGAGAACTTTCTGTGAGACACTCCCGAGGATAAAGTCTTTTATACCGGATAAACCCCTTCTTCCCAAAACAATGGTGTCATAACCTGAATTAGCTTCGTTTATGATATCCCTTACCACCCCTTTCTTCCTGGTTTCGACTTTTATGGTGATATTTTTTTCCTCAAACCCCGCTTTAAGTAAAAGTTCTTTGGCCTTTTGCAAGGCTTCATTCACCAATTCTTTCTTTTGGTCCTCCAGTACACAAAATTCGGTCTGTTTTGATATAAAGTAAGGCGTTAAACTCGGACTGTTCATATCGCATATGGCAGCAGTATCTGGAATAACACTAAATAGAGTGATTTCCTGTTCTTTTGTGAATGATGTAGCAATAAATTCTACTGCCCTCATAGCGTTTTCAGAGTCATCAAATGCAACTAATATTTTTTGCCCCATGGTTCCCCTCTTCTTAAATGTTTTATCTCTCGCGCATACCTGTCAGCAAAAGAAAAAGGCAGGTAAAGAATTATCCTTCCCTGACTTGGAGTATGTTTAATATTTTTTCCCATACTTTACAAGAAATGATTTATTTCAAGTATATGATAAAGTCATGATGCCAATAACAATAAGGGGTATTTTCTACAGAGATGAAATGTTATCGGTGTCAGGCAATGAAAAATTTGGTTTTCTCTGGCAATTCATTAGAAAGGGCAATGGAATATTAGTGCGAGATTTGCAAGTTATGGAAGTCTATAATAAAAAAGAGGGCTTTTAGTTAATATATTATTATTATTTCCTGATCACAATAATACATCTTTACAGTGTATAGTACTCAAACTTTTTGTCGACGAATTCTAATAGCCGCTGGGGTTAACACCGCGAAGCCTTGCTTTATTTCTTTGCTATGCTTTCTGATGGCATTTGCCACTATCTTTACCTTGCTGGCTTGCGATATTCCAGCGAGCCGGATGAGCAGAACACCCCATGAGATGCGGCCTTGTCGAAATACGAGTTCACCAAAGTCTTTATCTGAAGTTAAAAGAATGGCCATTTTCTTGTTCGCTTCATCAAGGACGGCATCATCAGAAATCCCAGGCTCCATTTCGGCAACATACCATATCTCATGACCGTCCTGCCTGAGACGATCAACGATTTGGTAATCAACACTTTCGTCGGCCAGAAATTTCACGCACCTGCCTCAACAACCGGGTAGATAACGTCAGCCCGCAAGGCCTCGGCAGCGAAAGCGAGGGCAGCCTGAATCATTTTAAGCGTGAGTCGAGGATGTGCTTCAAGAATCTGATCGATCGTTTCACCAGCGGCCAGTTTTTCTATAATGAGCTCGACAGTTATTCGTGTTCCAGCGATAACGGGTTTACCCATCATGACTTTTGGATCTGATACGATAAGTTTTTTCTCCATTTTATCCTCTTATCATTCATCTTGGCAAACTTATAACGGGGTAAGAGTTTACCAATACTAATTGAAATAGGAATTGTTACCTGTCCTTTTGAGGTGATGTGCATAGAATAAACTTTCTTTTTTACTACCATCATTTTTGGAAAATATCAACAATCCATAATTCCAGAGCTCAAATATCTCTTTTATCAGTTGTAACGATCAGGTATATTATTTCTGGCAAACAAAGGCTATAGTTTTGAACTATTTAATAATGGCTATGTATAAAAATGGAGGCCAAAATGGTTAAAATTCTCGCCATTTATGGCAGCCCACGTCGCAAGGGGAATACAGCTTTATTACTCAAAAATGCTGTTAAGGGAGCAATTGAAGCAGGTGCTGAGGTTGAAGAGATAATCCTTCGTGATTTGAAGATGTCTCCCTGCCTTGAAATCTATGGCTGTAAAGAAACTGGCCGGTGTGTAATACAGGATGATTTCCAGCAAGTTTATGCCCAGCTTTTATCATGCCATGGCTTAATGCTGGCCTCGCCCATATTTTATTATACGGTAAGTGCTCACACAAAAATC
>DAOVDY010000242.1 GCA_030669265.1 Desulfobacteraceae bacterium
AGGCATTATTCTCTTTTAATTTGCCTTACCCTAATCAAAATTTATAATCGCTTCGAATCTTGAGGCCTTTACTTATTTTATTGCATCTTGGAAAATCACGTCCTCTGGGCGTGGTCAGAGTTCTTTGGCTATGCCTGTAAATAAAACAAGGGAGTATTGGAGTATTGGAGAACTGTCGAAGATCCCGCTGTCAGCGGGGGAGTATTGGAATGAAAACAGAAGATTATGATGTTTTTCTGTTTTGTTTTTAGCATTACTCCATTATTCCATCACTCCATTATTCCAAAAAACACTGAAATAACAGGCATCACAAATCCCCTCTGGGGATAAATCAAAGCCAGGTCCTCTGGGCCTGGATTCTTTACATATCAATAGACCACTTTTTATACGAAATATACTTTGGGGTCAATAGACTGTTTTTTTATTAAGATAAGCAGCACAAACGAAAAGACAAGATTTGAACTTAGTTCACTTTTCTCACAATTGCAGTATAGGAGTGATGGAGTACTGGAGCAATGGCTTTGAAGGAATTCGAAAATAATTTTTTCTGTCTTTAATATCCACGACTCCATTACTCCAACACTCCATGTGGATTGCACAAATGTATTGCCATAAAATGGCTTATAATTTAATAACTTATAGAATTTCTAAGCCTTGGACGTAGCCCTAAACATATTACCAGTTTTTTTAGTAATATTTTTAGGTGCAGGGGCCAAAAGATTTGGTTTCTTCCCGGATGTCTTTGTAAAGGGAGCTAATCGACTTGTATTCTATATAGGTATCCCGGCACTTCTCTTTATCAAGTTATCCCGTGCACCTTTTCATGAAACATTTGACATAAACCTTGCACTCATTTCATCTTTATCTGTATTTATTGTCTGGCTATTTTCTCTTCTGTTTGTCAGGCTCAAGATATTCTCCACACTAGGATCTGCCTCGGCTGCAAGCTTCATCCAGACTTCTATGCATGGAAATATTGGCTATATCGGTCTTGCTGTAGTCTTCTATTCCTTAGGAAACAATGGCCTTAGAATTGCAAGTTTTTTGGCACCATTTATTATAATTTCACAAGTCATATTATCTGTTCTATCTTTCAATATCTATTCCGGCACTAAAAGACGCAAGATTAAATCACTTATAAATATACTAAAGAGCATCTTTTTAAACCCAATTATTATTTCCGCATTGGTTGGAATAATCTTTTCCTACTTTGGCTTGAAATTGCCCAATTTCTTAAACAGATTTCTGGAAATTGTTTCCGGCATGGCTCTGCCTATGGCTCTTTTAATCATTGGGGCGTCCTTGTCTCTGTCACTAATGTCAAAAAGCCTTTACTGGCTTTTTTCCTCTTCAGCCCTAAAACTTCTCTTTCTTCCTGGCTTGGGAGTAGTTTTACTCCATAATGCCGGGGTACACCACTTTTCCATTGAAGTGGCTGCAACTCTGCTGGGGGTACCAACGGCTACGGTTTCTGTGATAATGTCAAGTGAGATGGAAGGAGATGTTAAATTTGCTTCAACGGCTGTAACTCTTTCTACCCTTTTATCTCTTCTCTCTCTGTGTCTCTGGAGCTATCTAATCGGTTTTTTGGGCTCATCATAGAAAATAGGTAAAAATGAATAAAGTGAATTATTGTTCTTAAAATACCCAAAGTGAACCCAAAAAACAAATGCCCTTTATTTTTACTGAAAGCTAATGGATGAAAGTTGAACGCTTACAAACAATATGTTAAAGAACTTATGTATATTTTCAAATCAAGGCATTAGAAAACAAAAGGACTTTTCGTTTTAGTATAAGAATCTGAGAATACTCTCATTATAACTTTAGCTCACCTTAGGCAATTTAAGTACTTTAGGCGTTTGTTTAACTATAAAGGAGATATGCTATGTCTAAGACAGGAATCGTCAGGGATACAAGATATATAGAACATAGGACCGGAGACTTTCATCCTGAAAGCCATAGGAGGTTAGAGGTTATCTATGAGATGCTGAACGATCAGGATATGGCAGATAAATACACGGATGTTCCGGTGAGAGAGGCTACAGAGGAGGAATTGCTCTATATTCACTCAAAGGATTATATAGATCTGGTTGCATCTACAGCCGGTAAGCCATCCAGTTACCTCGATGCAGACACACAGACCTCTCCCGGTTCTTATCTGGCTGCCTTACTTGCCGCAGGGGGCCTTTTAAATGCCATTAAAATGGTAAACGGTGACGAGCTTAACAATGCATTCGCCCTGGTGAGACCGCCAGGTCATCATGCTGAAAGAAATAGGGGAATGGGATTTTGTCTCTTTAACAATGTCGCAATAGGGGCTGTCTATGCCCAGAAAAAGCTGGGCTTGAAAAAGGTTCTGATTGCTGACTGGGATCTGCACCATGGTAACAGCACCCAACACTCTTTTGAAAATGATCCTTCCATTCTCTATTTCTCTACCCATCAATATCCATTTTACCCTGGTAGTGGCAGCTTTAATGAAGCAGGAAAAGGCAATGGAGAAGGCTATACAGTTAATGTTCCTCTTTCCACAGGATACGGTGATGCTGAATATATCGCTATCTTTCAGCATATCCTTCAGCCTATCGCAAAGGAGTTCAAGCCTGATCTGGTACTTGCCTCTGTAGGATTCGATATTTTTGAGGGTGATCCCTTAGGAGGTATGTCAGTTACCCCTGATGGATTTGCTGGTCTGACACGAACCCTTATGGAAATTGCCCGCTCAAGCTGTGATGGTAAACTTGTCTTAACCCTTGAAGGCGGATATAACTTGCAGAGTTTAAGGGATTCAGTG
>DAOVDY010000205.1 GCA_030669265.1 Desulfobacteraceae bacterium
GCTAAAAAGGGTACCAGATAACCTGCCAACTATGCTCAAGTACACAACCTACAAAGACAACAAATCTCTCTTTAATACGCCTCCCACATTTGCTATTTATATCATAGATTTAGTGCTTAAGTGGCTTGAGGAAACAATAGGTGGATTGAAAGAAATAGAGCGGATAAATAAGCAAAAGGCGTCCTTGATCTATGACGTAATAGATAATAGCGATATCTATCATGGTACAACAGATGTCAAAAGTCGTTCCCTGATGAATGTTACCTTTCGCCTGCCTGATAAAAAAACAGAAGAAAGGTTCCTTGCTGAGGCCACACAAAATGGACTCATTGGCCTTAAAGGTCACAAATCTGTAGGTGGTTGCCGAGCCTCTCTATACAATGCTATTACTATAGACAGTGTAATAAAGCTTGCCACATTTATGCGAGAGTTCGAAAAAAAATCTATCTGAAACAATGATACAAAGAAAAAAAATAGCAGAGCTTCTAGAGTCAAACAAGTTCGGATCAGAAGTGACTATTATGGGATGGGTAAAGACTAAGAGAGACTCAAAAGGAGGATTCTCTTTTCTTGAGATAAATGATGGCTCTACCATAAAAAACATACAGGTAATAGTTGAAAGCACAATGGCTAATTACACCGATGAGATTTTAAAATTGACAACCGGCTGCTCGGTTATTGTTAAAGGAATCTTAGCAGAATCACCGGGCAAGGGACAAAAGGTGGAAGTGCAAGCAACAGAGGTAAATGTAGCTGGCTGGACTGATCCTGACACATATCCATTGCAAAAAAAGAGGCACTCCTTCGAATATCTTAGAACAATAGCCCACCTCAGAGCAAGAACAAACACCTTCGGGGCAGTGGCGAGAATTAGGAATGCTATGAGCTATGCCATTCATAGCTTTTTTCAGGAAAGAGGCTTTCTCTATCTTCACTCCCCAATCATTACAGGCAGCAATTGTGAGGGTGCTGGTGATATGTTTAAGGTAACTACCCTTGATCTCCAGAGAATTAAAAATAAGGGTGGTATGGTAGATTTTACAGAAGATTTTTTTGGTAAAGCAGCCAATTTAACAGTCAGCGGGCAGTTAGAAGCAGAGGTCTATGCCCTTGCCTTGGGAAATGTGTATACCTTTGGCCCAACGTTTAGGGCAGAAAATTCCAACACTTATAGACACTTAGCTGAGTTCTGGATGGTAGAGCCCGAGATGGCATTCTGCGATCTAAAGGAAAACATAGACCTCGGCGAGGAACTCATTAAAAGCACGCTTGCCTATATCTTAAAAAACTGTACGGATGATATAGATTTCTTTAATCGTTTTATTGATAAAGATCTTACATCTACAATTGATACTATTATTAACAACGACTTTGAGCGCCTTACCTATACAGAAGCAACAGACATATTATCTAAGGTGAAAGAACAATTTGAATTTTCTCCTGCGTGGGGAAAAGACATACAGTCAGAACACGAGCGGTATCTGTGCGAGTATTACAAAAGGCCAGTGGCAGTAACTGATTATCCAAAAGAGATAAAGCCTTTTTATATGAAAGTGAATAAAGACGATAAGACAGTAAAGGCCATGGATATTCTCCTGCCAGGGATTGGTGAAATTATTGGAGGCAGCCAGCGGGAAGATGTTTATGAAACCTTGCTCAACAGGATAAAAGAGGCAAACTTAGACCCTGCTGATTACTGGTGGTACCTAGACCTCAGAAAGTATGGTACAGTTATCCATTCCGGTTTTGGTCTGGGTTTTGAGCGCCTCATGCAGCTTGTAACCGGCCTTGCCAATATCAGGGATGTAATCCCCTTCCCCAGAACACCAAAAAATCTTGAGTTTTAGCGAATATCCATTATGGATTTACCCTTTCAACCACCAAAAATCTACACGGTTAGTGCCCTGACCGCAGAGATAAAATCCCTCCTTGAGGAAAAATTTGATTTTGTGTGGGTAGAAGGAGAAATTTCAAACTTTGCCCACCCTTCCTCTGGGCACTATTACATGACCCTTAAAGATGAAAATGCCCAGATCAGGGCAGTTATGTTCAAAATGCAGGCATATTACCTTAAATTTATACCAGAAGATGGGATGAAGGTAATTGTGAGAGGCAGAATAGGGTTATATGAGCCCAGAGGAGAATATCAAATTATTCTCGACTATCTAGAGCCTCTGGGCGTGGGTGCACTTGCCGCTGCATTTGAACAGGTTAAAAAGAAATTATTCCTTGAAGGAGTGTTTGACGAGGAGAAAAAAAGACCTATCCCATTTTTACCAAAAAGAATTGCTGTAATCACATCCCCTACAGGAGCAGCTGTGAGAGATTTCTTACGAATTTCTTATCGAAGAATGCCCAACATAGATGTTATAATAGTCCCGGTCAGGGTCCAGGGTGATGAGGCAGCAGCTGATATTGTAGAAGCTCTTGACATAGTAAATAGAGAGTTGAATGTTGATATTATTGTCTTGACAAGAGGCGGCGGCTCATTGGAAGACCTATGGCCCTTTAACCAGGAAGAAATAGCATATGCAATAAGGCGCTCAACAATTCCTGTTGTCTCAGCAGTGGGTCACGAAGTAGATTTGACTATCTCTGATCTGGCAGCAGATCTCAGGGCATCCACACCATCAGGAGCCGCTGAGCTCGTTGTACAAGAGAAAGAAAACCTCGAGAAAAATATTCAAAGTCTCTCATTTAGGCTCGAAATATCCCTCAATAGCATTATTGAAAGAATCAAAGATAAAGCAAAAAATCTATCCTCTCGGATAAGGGATCCGAGACGCAATCTTGCTGATATCTGGCTCAGGCTCGACGAAATATACAACCGTTTACTCAAAACAGGAAAAACTTGCATTAATGATAACCTAAAATACCTTAAGGCCATAAATGAAACACTCGTGTTGAATAGTCCCTCTCATACTATCACTATGTTATCTCAGAAATTGGCTTTCCATAATCGTTCTCTTACGCAGGCTTTAAAAGGCTTCTTAGATAAAAAAGGGGGAAGCGTTCGCTCCATTCAAGATAGACTGGATTCATTAAACCCTTTATCTATCTTACAAAGAGGTTATAGTATCACCAGAAAACTGCCTGAAATGAATATTGTAAAGGATTCTGTGCAAGTAAAAACTGGCGATGAAATCAACATTCTTCTCGCCAGGGGCACTATCAAAGGCCTTGTAAAAAAGACTGAGAATGGA
>DAOVDY010000210.1 GCA_030669265.1 Desulfobacteraceae bacterium
TTCTAATGGCACCCCTACTTCCATGGAAAACATATCTATTAATATCTCACCCAAACAGATGACATCTACCATGTCATTGAAACGGATATGAAAGAGTTTACCGAATCTAGCTTAAAGTCCATATTTTTTCATCTTCTCTCGGATAAACTTCAACCCCTGTCGGGGAATATCATCAATATTATCCGCCAACTTGCGCCAGACTGAGGAGGCTACAGGCATCACCTTCATAGGTCCATAGAAACTCTCGATAACCAGCCACCCATCGTAGCCAATCTCGGATAGACCTTTAAAAACCTCATCCCAGTTTACATGACCTGTTCCCGGGATGCCTCGGTCATTTCCACAGCAGTGCATATAACCAAGATATCCCTTGCTTTTAACAATGGGGGAATAGAAGTCTTTTTCTTCAATATTCATGTGGTAGGTATCAAGGTGAAGTTTTACGTTGTCCCTACCAATATCTTTTAGAAGGTAAACTCCATCCTCAGCGGTGTTTAAAAAATAAGTCTCATAGCGGTTAATGGCCTCAAGACAGAGGATCACCTTTTTATCCTTTGCATAATCAGCCATCTCTCTTATCAGCTTTACTGCGAGATCCCACTCTTCTTTGGTTCTTCCTCTTCCCTTTGACATCTCAAAGGTGCCGTAGAGTACTCCATCTAAAGTATCAGTACCAAAGTCTGAGCAAATATCTATGAATCTCTTTAAATAGCTTTTCCCTCTTTCCCTGATACTTTCATCCTCATCGATTAGATTCTCATTTTTGCCCATCCCCGCACAGCAGGTGCATTCAAGATTTATTTTCTCAAGCTCTTTTCTCAATTTTTCTATCAGTTTAAATTCAATTTCCATGGGATTAATAAGGGGTATCTCTACACCATCAAAACCCATTTCCTTTACCTTGTGAAAGATCTTAACAGCATCCTCATTTAACCTGGATGTCCATATCAGAAGATGTGCACCTATTTTACTCATAACTGCCTCCTCGATTATCATACAATTTTTGACACTACCTAAAAAGAGAAACTAACTTTCAAACACTTTCTCTCTTTTTAGAAAACTTCCTTTTCCCCAAGATAGATCGGCCTACCTACCCTTCATCGCCTCCTTTCCGGCCCTAATTTCCAGCTTTTCTTCTTTTATCAAGAAAGATCCAACTTACTTCAGAGAAATTTTGATTGTATTCAGGTGCGAGCTATGATGATGCTTGCTCGATCAGACAGGCTTGAGAGTTATCTCCAAATTATCTAGCCTCTTACCAATCGACTTTCAGGACTTAATGTATGTCTGTGCCAGCTCTTTGGTCACCCTCAAGGGTTTAGTAAAGACTCTAAAGGGAAAGCTCAACACAAAGCGAGATGGATGGTTTTTTATCTCTTTGGCCAGTCTCAAGGGCTTGGTTAAGGCTCTTGTTTCCCACTGGGAAAGCATAGATGAATAAAGGGATGCTTTAGATATTCTATATATGTGCCCACAGCTCTGACACTCCATCTTAACGATAGAATCCCCCATATAGGTTATCAAAGTTGGGGCCTCACTCAAACACCAGCTACAACGAAGAGTTGTCTTGACCTGTCTAATCATAGTTTGCCTCCTTCACGATGGTGAAAAACTCTTTTCCCATTATAATCATTTTATAACATTTTTATAAAATGTCCAATTTTTCAGAGCTAAAATGTCTCTACCGGATAAGCCTCTTTATTCCGGCGATAACATCTTTTTCACTGGGCAAAAATGCCTTTTCCAAAACCGAGGATGAGGGTGGAGGTGTGTTTGGAGCTGCTATCCGGAGTATTGGGGCATCCAGATAGTCAAATGCTTTTTCCTGGATTTCCATGCCTATCTCTGCTCCAAAACCCATAAACTGAACAGCCTGGTGAACTATGGCACCCCTACCCGTCTTCTGGATGGATTTCACTATAGTATCTATATCAAGAGGGTATAACGAGCGAATATCAATTACTTCCACTTCGATATCTTCCTCTGATAATTTTTCCGCAGCTTTTAAGGCTATAGGTACCATAGATAACCAGCAAGCTAAGGTCACACCCTCCTTCGAAGGATCAGCCTCTCTTTTAATCTTAGCCTTTCCCAGAGGAATCAAGTACTCCTCCTTGGGAACCTTACTTTTAGCTAAAGGTTCTCGGTAAAGATTCTGATGTTCAATAAATACTACCAGATTATCGTCTCTTATAGCAGATGCTAGCATTCCCTTTGCATCATAGGCATCTGAAGGAGCAGCAATTTTCAATCCCGGTAGATGAGCAAGTATAGCTTCCAGGCTCTGTGAGTGCTGACCAGCGTACCCTTTGCCTCCACCAATGGTAGTGCGTATAGTCAAAGGCAGAATTGCCTGACCACCGGACATGTACTTCCACTTTGCCGCTTGATTTCCAAGCTGATCTAAAGCTTGCAAGATAAAGTCAATATACATTATCTCCACTACTGGTCTTAAGCCCCTCAAGGCTGCCCCAGCTCCGCTTCCTATAATGGCTGCTTCTGAGATAGCCGTATTAAAAATGCGCTCCCTTCCAAAAATCTCAAGCAGTCCCGTTGTAACCCCATATGCACCTCCATAGTCAGCAATATCCTCTCCCCAGAGAAGGACTCTTCTGTCTCGCTTCATTTCCTGGAATAAAGCCTCAGTTACCGCTTCCCCATAGGTAATCGGCATATCAGGATCTCTTTTTAAAAACTCTGGCTTCTTTAAAATGGGGGAGGCTCTGAACTTTTCAGGAACTTCGCTTGAGCTAGTAGGACTAAAGAGACCGAAATACATTTTCTCAGGATCAGGGCTCTTTGCCTCAGCAGCCTTAGCCGCCATACTCTCATTTCGAGCCCTGCTTTCCCTTTTAAGTTTTTCAAGCTCCTCTGGGGTAATAATCTTCTCTTCAATCAATTCTTTAGAAAAGGTCTTAAGAGGATCTATTTTGGTCCAAGCCTCAAGCTCCTTTAGGACACGGTAGGTTTCATCCTCCGGCCTGTCTAGCCTGTCCTTCACATTATGCCCCTTAAACCGATAGCACCAAAATTCCAAAAAAACGGGACCCCGACCTTCTCTGGCTAGCTCGGCTGCTCTTTTAGTTGCATCTCTAACCGCAAGCACATCCATTCCATTAATAATTTCAGCATGCATTCCTTCTTTATTATAGCCAAAGCT
>DAOVDY010000075.1 GCA_030669265.1 Desulfobacteraceae bacterium
GGGCCGAATAACGAATAACCTTTTGACATATGACCAATGACCAATGACAAAAAAGTAGGAGCAAACCACATGGCTCGAAAGATGCTTGTAATAGACGATGATCCAACGGTCTTGTCATCGTGCCAGCGAATATTTGAGGAAGAAAATTTCTATGTTGCTACCACCACAAGTCCGGAAGAGGGGCTAAGCCTTGTTTTGGATACTTACTTTGATGTGGTTTTATGTGACTGGATGATGCCAGGCCTTGACGGAATGGATGTGATAACAAGGCTTGAAGAGACCTCTCCTGGCTCTGCTGTTGTTATGATAAGCGGGTATCCAAGCATTGAAAGAGCAACCGAGGCTATGAAGAGAGGGGCAATGGATTATGTTGCTAAACCATTTACACCTGATGAGATAATCAAGACAGTTAATGAGGCGATACAGCGGAAACAGGTTGAAGAGAGTAAGATAATCGAGAGATTTGGAGTTCTGACAAAGACCGGGCAGATATCCCTTCCAAGCATTGATGAAAGGATACTGCAGGCCCTCTCTGCTGCAATAGATGAGCGCCGGCGAATGGAGGCCATGCCTTCACTGGAAGCTCTTTCAGAGCCTGAACGTTTACGGGAAATGACCTATGCTGTAATTGATAAATACAACAGGGATGCCAATAACCTCATCGGTATGTTACAGGCTGTTCATTCGTATGCTGGATACCTTTCATATGAGGCAATAGGCCTGATTGCCAGAGAATTAAATATAAGTGAGCATGAAATCTTTGGCACAGCGTCATTCTATGCCCAGTTCAAATTTGAAAAGCCAGGAAAACATCTTATGAGGTGCTGTACGGGGACTGCATGTTTTGTTGGCGGTGGTGGAGTGATTCTTGAGGCAGCTAAATCAAAACTGGGTATTATTCCAGGGCAAACTACTAAAGATGGGATGTTCAGTCTTGAGAGAGTGGCATGTCTCGGATGCTGTGCCTTAGCACCTGTTGTGACCATTGATGATGAGGTTTATGGTCAAATGAGTCCTGCAAAGTTATCAAGGATAATAGATAAGACTTATAGAACAGAATCAAAGGAATAGCCCTTCGGGTTTATCGTGTTTTTTGAGTTCATTGAGTTTGTTGAGTTCAACATTTACCCTGTGGAGTAAAGGATCTACTCACAATGGAGATCTGTTTGGAGTAAGGGCGGGTCATCTCCAGAAGGAAATGAAAAAGCTTACTCCACAGGGCAAGCAAACACAGAATATAGGTGAGGAACTGTGATGGAGTTAGCTGAAAAGAAAGATGTGGTAGCGAAAACAATGATAATTAATGGAAAAACCGTATCCTTTTCCTATGGTGAGACAATACTCGATGTTGCCAGGAGATCAGGTATCTATATCCCTACCCTGTGTGCAAGGGCAGATTTGCCGTCTACAGGATCATGCCGTCTATGTATTGTAAAGGTCGAAGGGGTTCGAGGGTATGTAACATCCTGCACAACACCTGCTACCCCTAATATGATTGTTACCACCAATTCAGATGAGATTGAAAAATTAAGAAGGGGAATATTGGAATTAATTCTATCTGAACATCCTTCTGCCTGTTTGGTGTGCCCTATCAGGGAAACATGTGAGCAATTTAATGCACCCTCTTCAAAAACTGGAAGGGTTACGGGCTGCAATATGTGCCCTAATCGGAATATCTGTGAATTAAGGCAATTAGTTGAATATTTAGGATTAAAAGAGATCAGATATCCATTTTTTTATAAGGATTTTCCCATCGAGAGAGATGATCCATTTATGGACAGAGATTATAATTTATGCATCCTGTGCGGCAGGTGTATTAGGATCTGTGAAGAAAATCTCGGCATAAGTGCTATCTCATTTATCCGAAGAGGTCATGATACAAAGGTGGGGACCTCCTTTGAAAAACTCCATGTGGATGGTAACTGTGTGTTTTGTATGCATTGTGTTGATGTCTGTCCAACAGGTGCCCTATCAGTCAGGGGATCCAAGTGGTATGGTTATCCTGACAGCGAAACCCCCACAACATGCATCCTTTGTGAGCAAGGCTGTGAACTTGTCATTGATACCAAGTGGAACAAGGTCATGGGTGCACATCCTGTCAGGGATATGAGTATTGGTAAAAGAGAATACTGTGTTAAAGGCAGGTGTTGTTTGCCAACCCTTTTTAATAACCCTGATCGATTGAAATATCCTGCCATCCGTCGGGACGACGGTAAGATAATCTATACTGATTGGGATAATGCAATAAAGCATGTATCAGATATATTATCCAATTATAGTCCCACCGAAATTGCAGTACTTTCCTCAAGGCATCTTACAGATGAATCCATTTATGCCCTGAACGAATTTGCAAGGATCTATGCAGAATCAAATATATTTTATTTAGCAGATGATGAAATTATTTTTCCTAATATAGAAAAATCAGATGAGATATTTAAGGATATCAAGATATTATACGTAGCAGAGGCAAACAGTTTAACAAATGACACAGTAGAGAAATTTGGAGCTCTTGAAAATATCATTATCCAGGACATTTACCCTTCTCCCCTTAGCACATCAAATAAGGTATGCGCTGTTCTTCCTGCTATGGTTTTCACCGAAATGAATGGCACAAAGAGTTGCGCTGATAATCGCAGAAAGCCTGTAACAAAGGCAGCCGAACCACCCGGAAATGCTATTCCAGATTGGCAGATTACCGTTAAAATAGGTAATGCATTAAATAGCCCGGATTTCAAAATCAAGGATTTCAGGAGCATACAGAACCATATCCAGATGCATCCATGGACTATTACTGCTGTTCCTATGGTTCCAAAAGATGCTTCAACGTATAGGGGCTTTCATATTGCTGATTTCGTTCCTGATTTTAAGGTATTTATCGAACGTCGTTTACAATTAAAAGGAGAGGTCCATTTTTAGGAGACGCGTATGTATGAGCTAATAGAAAAAGCCGAAATATTTAATGTGCACAAGATGGTTATTAAGGCACCTGAAATTGCACATTCCATACAAGCAGGGCAGTTTGTCATTATTATGGGCAATGAATATAGTGAGAGAATACCAATTACAGTGTCTGACTGGAATACTGACACTGGAGCAATAACCCTTTATGTTTTAGAGCTTGGTATCTCTACCCTGGAGCTGGCCCGAATGAAGGTCGGGGATTCATTATATGTTGTGACTGGTCCATTGGGTATCCCTTCAGAAATAAAAAAATATGGAACTGTTGCTTTAGGGGGTGGATGTTATGGAATTGGCGGAATCTATCCAATAGCAAAGGCATGCAAGGAGGCTGGTAATAAGGTTATATCTATCATTGAAGCACGTTACAGTTTTATGTTCTATCATGAAAAGGAACTCCATGCAGTGAGTGATCAGGTTTTATACGCAACCAGTGACGGCTCTAAAGGTAAAAAAGGTAAGGTTGAGGATGTTATCAGAGAGATGCTTGAGAAGGGAGTCAAGATTGATCAGGCCTTTTTCATTGGATGCACCCAGATGCTTGAAAGGTGTTCTGAGGCCACCCGCCCCTATGCCATTCCAACCAAGGTTGCCCTAAACTCCATTATGCTCGATGGTACAGGAATGTGCGGAGCATGCAGGGTTAGTGTTGGAGGAGAGACAAAATTTGCTTGTGTTGATGGCCCAGAGTTTGATGGGCATAAGGTTGATTGGAAGGAATTGAATCGGCGGAGGAGTGCATACACAGAACAAGAGTCGGTTATCTATCAATCTTACTCTCATGAATGTATGGCTGAAAAGAAATTAAGAGGAGAACTTTAAAGAAGGATATGGAAATGGAATTAACAGCCAAAGAGCGAATGGCCATTGAGCGGCACGGGATGGCTGAACAGCCACCTGACTTGAGAAATCGTAATTTCGAGGAGGTTCCATACGGCTATACACCGGAAGAGGCAGTAGCTGAGGCACAGCGCTGCTTGAGTTGCAAAAAAATGCAATGTATCTCCGGCTGCCCGGTGGAGGTGCCTATTCCCGAATTCATTGCCCTGGTAGCTGAGGAAAAATTTGCCGAGGCAGCCAGACTTATTAAAACTAAAAATGTTCTCCCTGCTATATGTGGACGCGTTTGTCCGCAGGAGTCCCAATGTGAAGGGGTATGTATAAGGGGAAAGAAGGATATAACGAAAGCTGTTGCCATAGGGAACCTTGAGAGATTCGTTGCTGATTATGAACGAGAGAACAATCTTATGGAGGTGCCTGAAATAAAGGATAAAAACGGTTTTAAAGTAGCTGTCATAGGCTCCGGGCCCTCTGGTTTGACTGTTGCTGGAGATTTGATAAAGCTTGGTTATGAGGTCACCATATATGAGGCATTTCATCGTGGGGGGGGTGTGCTGGTTTATGGTATTCCAGAATTCAGGATGCCAAAAAGGATTGTCGAAGCGGAAATCAGGGCCCTGGAAGATTTAGGAGTCAAAATCTATTATAACAGCGTGATCGGTCGTCTACATAAGGTTGATGATCTCTTTAAAACCTTAGGATTCAACGCAGTATATATTGGGGTTGGAGCCGGGCTTCCAATCTTTTTAGACATACCTGGCAAGAACCTGAATGGGGTATTTTCAGCAAATGAATATTTAACACGCAGTAATCTGATGAAATCCTATCTATTTCCAAAATACAGAACTCCCATGATAATAGGGAAAAAGGTTGCCGTTCTTGGAGGTGGTAATGTAGCCATGGATTCCGCAAGGACCGCTATCCGATTAGGAGCGGAAAAGGTTACTATTGTTTATAGGCGCGCAAGAGAACAGATGCCGGCAAGGGCCGCAGAGGTTCATCATGCAGAGCAGGAAAAGATCGAGTTTAGACTCCTTTCAAGTCCTGTTGAGATCTATGGTAATGAGGAGGGATGGGCTACTGGGATGAAATGCCAGAGATATGAGCTCGGCGAGCCTGATGAATCAGGCAGACAAAGGCCTGTTCCTATCAAGGATTCGTTCTTTGAATTTGATTGCGACCAGGTTCTTATGAGTATAGGTGGCCAGGCCAATCCATTGATTACCTCAACAACCCCTGATATGAAGATAAACAAGTGGGGATACATTGAAACTGATGATTGGGGTAGGACAAACAAGGAATTTGTCTATGCAGGTGGAGATATCGTTACTGGGGCAGCAACGGTTATCTCTGCTATGGGGGCCGGTCGGAGGGCAGCAAAGGCAATACATGAGGATTTAATGAAAGAAACCGATGAAACCTTACAACCACCTGGCGGTGAAACAGAAGAGGGCGATGAGGAAAAATAGGAGATAACAGAAAATGGTCGTAAACCGAACAATACTTGTCTGTCAGGGAACAGGTTGTGTATCCGCAGGCGCAACCCAGA
>DAOVDY010000047.1 GCA_030669265.1 Desulfobacteraceae bacterium
GGAGAATCCCTGGGCTCTTGTGCCCTTTTGCTCTACGTTTTAAAAGCCAGGCAAGATCTTTTAAGGGTGTCCGATTTTTATCCACCAATATTTCACCGCTATCTTTGATGGTTACAGATAATAATAGCTCTTTTTCTATCCTGGAAGATGAAGAAACGGGTAAATTTACAGGTATGCCCCTATGAATAGCCATAGAAAGCATTGCATAGATAAAAAAAACAAGCAGAAGAAACACGATATCGATCAAAGGGAGAATCTCAATCCTGGCCCTTCTCTGCGTCCCAAGATTAACCTTCACGGGATATTCCTTCCTTTTCTGTGGTATTATTGTAACATTTTAGCTCTTTGAAATTACCTGGTGAATGAGCATACAGATGTCTTTTTTTGCTTTATGCCCTTGAAACAAGGTCCCGTGCTCAAGTCCGGATAATCGGGATTTATTGCAACGTGACAATTACTATTATAATCTCCGTCTGGCAAATCCCGATTATTCGGACCACTCCTGTGCCTTTATGAGGGCATAACAAAAAAAGACATCCTGTATGCTCTGCGTAGAATTTCTTTCATGTATAACCCTGATGCGAAGCGTTGGGGTCATTTGCTAAAATTTTACGTATCGTTTAACTGGTTAAGCTTCTCGTAAACTATTTCCAAGCTTGTAGCGTACTTTTCAATGGTAGTTGCCGCCTTTTCAACCCTGGAATTAAAATAGTTAAAAGGGAAGAGTGAAAGAATAGCTATTCCTAATCCAGAGGCAGTTGTTATAAGGGCCTGGGCAATCCCAGCCGTTACTGCCTGGGGCTCCTCTATTCCTGCACTTCCCAGTATTTCAAAGGAAAGAATAATTCCAATTACCGTGCCAAAAATACCCAACAAAGGAGAAACAGTGATTATTGTATCAAGTATGGGAAGATACTGTCTCATTCTGTCTAATTCATCCGAGGCAGCTGTCTCCATTGCCTTTGCTATACTAAACTCCCTATGGAGGATGCCTGCTACCAGGATCCTTACAGTAAAATCCTTTGAATTTCCGATTCTTGCCCTTACCCTTTCCCAATTGCCCTTTTCAGCTAAAGACAAAACTTCATTAACCAGGGCCTGGTCTCTCCTATAATCCTCACCTATCCAGAATATCGTTCGCTCAATTATCACTGTCAGGGCTATTATTGAGCAAACCAAAAGGGGATACATTATAGGCCCCCCTTTAATGAATAAATTGATCATGCTATCTCCTTTTTGCTCTCTTTTCTTTTTGAAAGAATGGTAACCCTGGGGGTTTTACTAATCGGGTTTTCGTCAACAAGCACCGGGCACTGATATACCATACTTATATTATCAGCAGTTATCACCTCAGCAGGTTCGCCTATTTTATAAACACCTCCCTTATTCAAAATGAGCATTCTATGACAATATTGTGCAGCCAGACTGATATCGTGAGAAATAATGATCACGCTGAGTCCTTGTGTCAGGGTCAAATATGAAATAAGTTCAAACATCTCTACCTTGTGCCGTATATCAAGGAAAGATGTTGGTTCATCCAACAAGATTATTTGCGCCCTCTGAGTTAATGCCCTGGCAATCAGTACACGCTGTTTCTCTCCTCCTGACAGTTCATGAATAGAGCGTGTTGCCAGATTAAGGGTGCCAGTGAGCCTCATAGATTGATTTGCTATTTCCAGATCTTCCTTTCCCTCAAAAGGAAAGAGTCCTAAATGAGAAAACCGACCCATAAGCACCACCTCGGAGACCAAAAAAGAAAACCTAAAGGTTTCCTCATGGGGTACCATGGCAATATGTCTTGCGATATCACCTCTCCTATACCTGGATATAGGTTTATTAAAAAGCAGGATCTCTCCCTTCTGTATCTTTAGGAGGCCATCCATAATCTTTAACAAAGTACTTTTGCCTGAGCCGTTTGGACCTATCATCCCTACAATCTCACCCTTTTTAAGCTCAAAATCTATCCCTTCAAGGCACCACTGGCTATCATACCTAAAAAAGACATTCCTAAGGATCAGCTCTGAGTCCATTGGCTCCCTCGTGACTTTAAAAGATATATAAAGAAAGGTGCCCCTAAAAAGGCGGTTATTACTCCTACAGGTAATTCACTGGGAGATATGATTGTGCGTGCCAATGTATCTGCTGCTATCAAAAAAACAGCACCCCCAAGGGAAGAGGCTGGTATCAATAGCCTGTGATCAGGGCCAAGAATCATCCTCATCAGGTGTGGCACAATCAGACCAACAAAGCCTATTATTCCAGAAAAAGCTACAACTATACCAGTGATTAAGGATATTCCAAGGAACGCTATCCACTTTAACAATTCTACCTCGACACCCATCTGAAGGGCAGACTCCTCCCCTCCTACTATAAGGTTAAGGTGACGAGAAAAGATATAAATTATACCTGAGACGATGAGGATAAATGGAAGGCTGATTGATAGCTGAACGTATTTGCTTTGTGAAAGATCACCGTACAGCCAGAAAAGCATGGAATGAAGCCTGCTATCACTGGTAGTGGTAATAAAAAACATTATCACAGCGGTAAAAAAGGCATTAATGATTACCCCGGTCAGAAGTAAGGTCGATGATTCTAACCCTCCATGACGGCTGCTTATGCCCATCACCAGTAATATAGTAAACAATGCACCCACGAAGGAGAGAAGAGGTACGCCAAAGGTAAATCCACAACCAAAAAAAATCCCTATAATGGCTCCAACTGCGGCTCCACTTGAGACACCAAGTATAAAAGGCTCTGCGAGAGGGTTTCTTAGGAGGGCCTGGAATACAACACCCCCAAGAGAGAGTGTGAATCCAACCAGGCCAGCCAGTAAGATTCTGGGCAACCGTATCTTAAACAGAATCATCCATGCCGTTTGATCAATTGTTTTATATCCAATCAACCAAGTAAGAATGTCTTTCAAAGAAATCTTTGCAGGGCCCAAACTTAAAGAAATAAAGGCTATAATAACGAGCATCCCTGTCAATATTAGCCCTGTGTATAGCACCTTTAAAGGCGTTACTCTTTGATCTTCATTCCCTTTCATGCCATCCCATGTAATGTCAGCGGTCCATTGGCAGTGATCCGTCGATACTACCCCATTCTATCTCTGGATGTATTAATCTTGCCATCTCTTCTAAGCCACTAACTATTCTTGGGGCAGACCTGTCTATCAAATCAGAATCAATAAGATACACTCGTCCTCTTTTGACTGCAGGTAAAGTAGGCCATCGAAACCATTCCTTTCGTGCCGTCTCAAACTCGCCTTCCCTTTCCATAGATGAGATGATTATCACATCCGGTCCTTTTTTTATTACCTCTTCCATGCTTAATTTTGGATACGTAAAAGACTGATCCCCGGTCATGTTTCTTCCACCAGCAAGTTGGATTATGTCATGGTGTATTGTGCTCTGATTTACGCTTATAAGAGGCTTCACATTTATCACCAAGAGAATCAGTGGTTTTTCTCTATTTCTCACTGCTTTCATAACTTTCGCGACTCTTTCTCTCAGACAATTAACCAAACGTTTTGCCCTATCAGTTACACCACATATCTGGCCTAATCTCTCTATTGTATCTAAAACCTGATTTACTTTTCGAGGATTGACAACATAAACCGGAACGCCCGCCTCTTCAAGCATCTCGACATCCTCTCTCTTATTTCCGTCAGCCGTAGCAATAACGAGATCGGGGTTAAGAGTAACTACTTTTTCAATATTTACATCTGTATAGACGCCTACCTTTGGTTTTTTCTGGGCCTCTTTAGGAAAATAGCTAAATCGGGTAACACCCACAAGCCTTTCTCCCAATCCGAGAAAATAGATCATTTCTGTAATATTTGGCGCTAAAGAAATGATCCTTTTGGGAACAGGGTGTATCGCCACATTTCTGCCCAAAGAATCATGGAAGACAGCCCCATGTGATAGTGGAGGGGCTGAGAAGAGGAGAATAATTACTAATACATGTAAATAAACCTTTATACAGAAATACCATTGTGATTGAGTTAACATCATCTTTGGTTGTGCCCCTAATGGTATGGTGGTTAGTCCATGATGCCCTTTTCACCACCATAATTTTAAAAAAAAATCCTTAAATCCATATGGATTTAAGGACTGCACCCTGCTTCCTTGATCCTTAAATAATACAATAGTGGCAGGTCTTCTGACTCTCCCGACCTCACGGCTAGCCTTCCCACCCCTGCTGAGTCAGGGGCAGTGACGTTAACCCTCATTAATTGAGGATATACCCGAGGTAACGTTACCTGATTTTCTTAGACACGGGATTACAGCGGCGGGACCGTTCCCGATTTTAACGGGATTCCCTTTTAAATCACCTCGATACCACTAACTGTAGATCAAAGTTAATCTTTGGCCTTCATTTCTAAAGGAAATAGTAATTGCTCAAAATCTAGTTAATTTCAACCAACTTGTTCTTTGGACATGGGTATCTTTTTTTGCTTATGCCCTTATAAATATAGTTTAAGCTTAGTTGTCGTATCAAAATGGTTTATACAGACGGATCATATGATTCTAAGGTCAAGTTGATATAAACCATTTTGATACGACATGGCAAGGCGCCCTATTCGAAGGGCATAACAAAAAAAGACACACATGTCCCTGGTTAAAATTTTCTAATCTTTTTTCGGAGTCTTTTGGCAGCCTTTGCCTGTTTCTTTTTCTTTTGTACACTCGGCTTGTCATAAAATCTTCGTTCTTTTATCTCCGAGTAGAAACCTTCCTTTGAAAGCTTTCTCTTTAGATCTCGTATGGCCTTTTCTATTTGATTATTGTATACAATTACTTTCATATCCATGTAGCTAAGCACTCGAAACGTCAGCTGTTCCAAAAGCTTAGCCCCTTTTCAACTCACCTCCCTCTTTTAAAATATATTCTTGGGAAAATTGTACCAGCCTTTTCTCTTCCCTTTTGATTACTTTCACAACAAAGTTTGGATTATATATGCAACTAAGTAATTGTCAATATTTTTATTTTTCCACTAAATCCTCTCCAATCTCGCAACAGATTCTATATGATAGGTATTTGGGAATAGATCAACTGGCTGAACCTCTTCTACATTATACCCCTCTTTTAATAAGGCGACATCCCTGGCCAAAGTGGAAGGGTTGCAGGAAATGTAAATAATTCTCTTAGGTAATAATCTAAGTATCCGGTCTATCACTTCTCTTTGCATCCCAACTCGAGGTGGATCAGCTATTAACAAATCTGGTTGAATACTACAGCGGGATAAATACATTTTCACGTCCTCACATAAAAATTCACAGTTATCTATCCCGTTCAACTGGCAATTTCTCTTGGCGTCTGCTATTGCAGCATTCGATATATCTACGCCAATTATCCTTTCTGCCTGAGAGGCCAAAAAGATAGAAATTGTGCCTATCCCACTATAAAGATCAAGAACTGTCTCCTTTCCTGTTAAAGAGGCAAAGCCCTTTACCGACTGATATAACCTCTCTGCCATAGAGGTATTAGTCTGAAAAAAGGAATTCGCTGATATTTCAAAAGTAAACGGCCCTATTTTATCTTTGATATTCCCCTTACCTACAACAATCCTTTCCCATTCGCCAACTGCTGTTCCTCCCTTTCTTGTGTTGATATTATTGACTATAGAGACAATCTCCTTAAATCTATTTCTAAGGATTGAGGCCAGGGCCTGAATAGGAGTATCTCTCTCCTCACTCGTTACGATATTCACCATCCATTCATCAAAGAAATAGGAATGGCGTAACATGAGGTAACGCCAAAATCCATGATGAGTCTTAAGCCCATAGACAGGTATTCCGCTCTCACGTATATATCTTTTGGCCTCCCGTAATATCTCATTGCCTTTTTCTTTTTGAAGAAGGCACCCCTCAATATCTATGATTTTATCAAAGGTGCCTGGGACGTGAAGACCGAGAGCAAAACGATTATTGTCCTTTTTTTCATCTCTCTCGTTAGGCAGCAACCACCGTTTGTCTGAAAAAGAGAATTCCATCTTGTTTCTATACTCAAATATCGGTGGAGATGCTAAAGGAAAGTGCATTGTAAAATCAGTTATCTTGCCAATATGGTTCAGTAAATCCACAACCAGGGCATGCTTATATTCCAGCTGCTTTTCATACTTAATACATTGCCAGGTACAACCACCACAATAGTCACTATAAGGGCAAGGGGCAATAATTCTATGGGGTGATCCCTCTATCACTTCTAAAATCCGTGCCTCTGCAAAATTTTTTTTAATTTTTATAACTTTTGCAATAATCCTGTCGCCTGGGACAGTGTTGGCCACAAAAATTGCCAC
>DAOVDY010000041.1 GCA_030669265.1 Desulfobacteraceae bacterium
GCATGTTGGGCACACATAAACGCACCCCCCGCAGTTAATGCATCTATCTGCCAATCTCTCCCAGAAGTCCTCATCAGCCTTTTCCTCTTTTAGTATCTCAATGGCATTTTTGAACCCGGGTTTATTGTCTTGTGAATGTAGGGCCTTGCTCTTTATTTTCTCCAGCTTTTTTCTATCCTCTTCAGCGCCTTGTTCAAAATATTTGTTTGCAAGAATTTCTTCTCCATGCTCACTGCCGGCAATAGCTATATAATAATCACCGGTATCAAACAATTGAACATCATATCCTGTTTCCAGATATGGCATTCCTCCTGCGTCGATGCAGAAACATGTATCGCTTGGCGGTTCATTGCAGGCAATAACAATAGTGGACACCTCCTTCCTTCTTGATAGGTAATGTGGGTCAATAATATCATCCCTTTCCATGAATCTATCTGTAAGTTGAATTGCCTTCATTTCACAGGGTCTTATCCCAAAGAGTAACTTCTTTGAAGAGTCAATAATTTTCGAAATATTCTTTTCTCTGAAAGATATGATTTCTTCTGTTTGTGGGACTAAAACGACTTTTGCTGAGATCGTTGTTTTGCCTATATCTCCAGTATATACGCCATCTTCCAGAGGCATAAACATAAGATCTCTATCCTCCACCCTCTGAGGGCAAAATACCTTCTCTATCTTGTTCCTTTCTCTGAGAAAGGGCAAAACATTATCTTTTTTTAATCTTTTCATTATATCCTCCTGATGCTGACAGCACAACTGAATTCCGGTATCTTGGCAACAGGGTCAATAGCGCAAATGGTCAACTCATTAATATTCTTCTCACTGTAGTGAAAGGTACTGAAAACCATAGATTCTGGAATATCCTGTTTTATCTGCACCGGCAGATGGAGTTCGCCCCGTCTGGACTCCACAGTCACTATGCTTCCGTCTGTTACCCTCAACCGTCGGGCATCTTTGGAGTTCATCTCTAAAACAGCCTTGGGTGCCTCTCTTTCAAGTATGGAGATCTTCCTGGTCATGGTCCCTGTGTGAAACTGAAAGCCTACCCTCCCGGTTATGAGCGTGAATGGATATTCTTCATCCGGGACCTCTGCTGGTGGAATATATTCCCTGGCATCAAAGGCACCTAATCCTCGAGCAAATTGGTCTTTATGTAAAAACAGTGTCCCAGGATGGTCCTCATTGGGACAGGGCCAGGATAAACCCCAGGAACCCTTGAGGCGACTATACGTAATCCCTGCATAAGAGGGTGTGACCCTGTTTATCTCATCCAAAATTTCAATTGGGCTATCGTAATTCATGGGATAGCCAACCCTGGACGATATTTCACAAATGATCTTCCAGTCTGGTAACGTCCCCCCAAGAGGTGCTATTGCCTGCCTGGAAAGCTGAACACGTCTCTCTGTGTTTGTAAATGTTCCCATTTTTTCCGCAAAGCTTGCAGCAGGTAAAACCACATGGGCAAGCCTGGCTGTTTCTGTTAAAAAGATATCCTGGACTACAAGGAGATCCAGCTTCCTCAATGCCCTGGACACATGTCGCGCATCAGGGTCACTTACAACGGGATTTTCGCCCATGACATAAAGGGCCTTAATATCTCCTCTTTCAGCCGCATCTATCATCTCTGTAAGAGTCAATCCGGCTTTGTCATTAAGGTCATTCACACCCCATTCTTTCTCAAATACTTCTCGGATCTTTGGATCTGTCACAGATTGGTAGCCTGAATATACATTTGGCAAGGCCCCCATATCACATGCCCCTTGTACATTATTCTGTCCCCTAAGAGGATTTACTCCGGTAGAAGGGTATCCCACATGGCCGGTAAGCATGGCCAGATTGGCGCATGATTTTACATTGTCAGTTCCGGCAACATGCTGAGTTATTCCCATAGCATATATGATCATTGATCTTTTAGCTTTGGCATAGATTTCAGACGCCTTTCTTAGAGAATCTTTATCAACACCGGTTATTTCAGCTACTCTATCCGGCGTATATGTGGCAACAACAGCCTTAAGCGGTTCATAGTTTTCTGTTCTGTCTTTGATAAATTCTTTGGCCTCCCATCCTTCTTCTAAGATAATATGCATTAAACCATTTAATAAGGCTACATCACTTCCCATTTTGTGCCTTAAATGGAGAGCGGCAAATTTCGCCAGTTTTATTTCTCGAGGATCAGCAACGATAAGTTTGGCGGCCTTTTGCCTGACAGCCTGAATGATCCTGGATGCAATCATTGGATGCTGTTCTGTTGTATTAGAACCAATGACGAAAAAGACCTCAGCATCCTCAAATTCCTGGATCGAATTCGTCATAGCGCCGCTCCCAAAAGTGGCAGCCAGCCCGGCCACCGTTGAAGCGTGTCAGAGACGGGCACAGTGGTCAATGTTATTGGTCTTGAAAGCTGCCCGTGCCATCTTCATAAAAATATAATTCTCTTCATTGGTTAGCTTTGCTGATGATAAAAATGCCAGGGCACCGCTCCCATATTCTTTTTTTATGCTGATCAACTTGTTTGCAACCAGATCAAACGACTCACCCCACGTGGCATCTCTGGCAATACCACCGTATCGGATCATCGGTGATGTTATCCTTTCCGGATGATTTATAAACTCATGAGCTCTCCACCCTTTGACACAAAGGGATCCCTGACTTACCGGATGCCCACGGCTTGGTATGACACCAACCGCCCTCCCTTCTTTTTCATCAAGATAGAAATTGCACCCGCACCCACAAAATGGACATACGACCAATGTTTGGGACATCAGATTGCCTCCTTGATATGATTAATCTCTGAATATTTAAAGACTGGCCCATCTGTACAACAATAGTATTCTCCGATTGCACAATGACCGCATTTTCCCACGCCACATTGCATCATCCTCTCTAAGGACACAAATATTCTCTCCGTTGGAATATTTCTCTTTAGTAATTCTTGAACAACAAAGCGATACATTATCGGAGGTCCACATAGGCCACAAAAAGTAGTTTCGGGATTCAGTTCAACTCGCTCAAATAAACCGGTAACCACTCCAATATATTGTCGCCAGATGCCCTCTTCATCTACATCAACACTTAAAAGGTACTTGATATCTGTTCTATTCATCAAACCTAAAAGCTCATATTTAAAGAGTATGTCATCCGGGTTTCTGGCACCATACATCAAGACCAAATCACCAAAACTCGCACGGTCATCAAGAATGGCCTGCAGGAGAGAACGCAAAGGCGCCATGCCTAACCCTCCAGCAACAAGCAAAAGATCCTGACCCTTTAAAAGATCCATGGGAAAACCTCTTCCAAAAGGGCCTCTTAAGGCAATAAGATCCCCCTTCTGTAATTCAAATAGGGCGCTGGTCACCGAACCGGCCTTCCTAATACAGATTTCAATGATTCCTGGTCTTGTGGGCGGTGATGAAATTGATATGGGGGCCTCTCCAACGCCTAACACAGTCACCTCAACAAATTGACCAGGGGCATGAGAAAAAGATCTGGCCACATCTTCATCAACAAATTTGAGCTGAAAAAGTCTGTGGTCGGTCATCTGAGGTAAAATTCTCTCAATCCTGACCATATTGGGCTGAAAGATCAAATCAATGTCTTCTTTTCTCTTCATCTCGAACTCCACTTTTTTATTCTCATTTAACCTTCTTTTTGCAGCTGAAATAAATTAGGACGCAGACCCGCCTGCCAGACGGCGGGCAGGTTTTCGCAGACCTGCCCGCCATGCGAGTCCGCAAGGCGAGGCGGGCGGGTACCCGCAGATAATTATTCTATTAGTTCTTTATATTTAAAAAATCTTGATAACCTGCGTTTATCTGCATACAAAAAGGTATTTCCTATATATTAAACTTGGGAAAGCTAATTTTAAAGGTTGTTCCTTCACCGAACTTGCTTTCCACATCAATCATGCCAGTATGTGCATCTACCATCTTTTTGACAATAGATAACCCCAGTCCGGATCCCTTTATAGGGGCATTTCTCCTGCCATCAACGCGATAGAATTCTTCAAATATTCTTGAGAGATGCTCCTCTTTCATCCCTAAACCGTTATCACTGATCTCAACCCATACCTCGTGGTCTTTTTCATATAACGCTACTTTAACCCAGCCGCCTACCTTATTGTATTTTATGGCATTACCGATCAAATTGGTAAAGATCTCTTCCAAAAGCATTTTGCTTCCCTGTATAGGGGGCAAATCCTTAGGGGTGTCAAGGCTAAGGCTTACCTTTTTTTCTTCGGCCAAGGACTTTAATACCTCAATAGATTCCCTTGCAACATCCGATAAATTAATATCTTGAAAATGCTCTGCTATTTTCATGGGATCAAAGGTAGCAAGATTGAGCCATCGACTAAGTAGCTCAAGCAATTCCTTAATTCTTATGTCGCAGCGATCGATCATCTCCTTGGCTTCTGAAGAAATTTCACCAGCCATGCCCCCAAGGATTACTTCCAGATATTGCACTGTGGCCGCTAAGGGGGCTCTCAATTCATGGGAGACCAAGGAGATCATATTTCTTCTTCTCATCTCTCTTTCTACCCTTAAGGCCTCGCTTTCTAAAAGCAAATGCCTTCTCTCCAGTCCCCGTGCAACAATAAGAAGAATTTCGTCTGGCGTAAAAGGTTTGGGTATAAAATCATAGGCACCTCTTTTCATTGCATCCACTGCAGAAGATACTGTGGCATAACCTGTGATCACAATCTTGATAACATTTGCGTCTGAACTCTCTATTTCCTCCAAAACAGCCATGCCGCTCATGCCTGGCATCTTTAAATCGACCAACACAAGGTCCGGCCGAAATTCCTTAAAAAGACTCAATCCTATATCACCGTCTTCCGCACTTTTTACAATATGCCCCTCTGCTATCAAGATTCGCTTGCAGGAATCCCGTATCACCTTTTCATCATCTATGACTAATATACGAGCTTTATCGACTGACATTCATAGCCCCTATTGATTTTCAGAAAAATAATTATAGAATTGAAAAATTATCTCCTTGTTTGTTTTTTAATGGCTGAGGGTGAGGTTCTGTGAAATTTAATTTTTGAAAATATATAAATGAAAGCTCAAATAAGTCTCTTCACCTTATCTAACAGCGCCTCTGCACTGATTGGTTTTTGCACATAGTCCTCTGCATCCAGATACTCTCCGTCTGTCTCGGGATTAAATTTAAGGCCTGTCACCTCTGTAACAGCAGTTATAATGATAACTGGGATGCTTCTATAACGATCATCATGTTTTAAATCGTAACACATATTAAAACCGTCATCATATTTTTCCATCATTACATCCAGCAGTATTAAATCCGGCATCTTATCCTCGATTGCTTGCATGCCATCTTTTACATTGCCTGCCACATCGACATCATAGTTTGCACTTGACAAAATTTTTTGAATCGCAGTAGAAAAATCGGGATCATCATCAACAATAAGAATCCTTTTCTTTTGAGTCATACCTCTTCTCCCTTTTACCAGATTTCTGCGCTCAGCCGCTGTTCGAGCCAAAGCTTCTGATTTGGCTTAAGCGTCCCTATGTTTTTCTCTATCCACTCAATGTCGCCGGTTAGCAGAGCAAGTTTCTCAGGTCCTGTCAGATCATATTCCTCGAGAGCTTTAACCCCATGATAGAGCAAGTTAGCGATGAATTTACTATCAGATGCTGCCCTCTCGAGGATTGTAATCATCTCCTCCTTGTGAATCAGAGCCTGTTCCTCCGGGGGCTTGGTAGCAGCTATATCAAGCGCTGAGGACACTGCCTTAATAAGTTGATCAGGAGTAAATGGCTTTTCTATATAATCTGCTGCACCAAGTTTCATTGCCTGTACTGATGACCGGACTGAGGCGTAACCGGTAATCATAACAACAGGAAGGGATGGATTGGCCCTCTTAATATCCCTTAGAACCCTCATCCCTCCAATATCCGGCATACGGATGTCAGTGAGCACAATGTCGTATTCTTTCTGTATGGCCTGATTCAATCCCTCACGTCCACTGAGTGAGACATCTACCTTGTAGTCCTCATCAGTAAGTATCTTACGGACACTATCTAAAACAACTTGTTCATCATCAATTACCAGGGCCTTCTTTTTTTTCATGGTTATCCTCCTTCTGAATTACCTGGCGAATTGTTTCGAGAAGTTCGTCAGGCGTAAATGGTTTGGCAATAAAGGCGGCTGCTCCCATTTTAGCGCCATCGGTGATAGTATCAGGGGTAGGATAACCGCTCATGACTATAATAGGTACATCAGGCCATTTTTCCTTAACCTTTTGTATAAGATATATACCATCGTGCTTAGGCATCTTTACATCTACGAGCAGAAGATCAAAAACCTCCTTTTTCATTGCCTTCAAAGCCTCATCTGCACTTGGGACAAGATAGACGTCAAAACCATCTTCCTCAAGCACCTTCCGACAGCTATTGAGAACGACTGGCTCGTCATCTATAACTAATATTTTCATGGTATTAGGAATCCTCCTCTATTGGTATCCATATAAAAAAGGTGCTACCTTTGCCGAGTTCGCTTTGCACCCTAATTGTTCCCCTGTGTCTCTGAACAATTCCGTATGAAACTGACAGACCAAGTCCGGTACCCTGTCCTACCTCCTTTGTAGTAAAAAATGGGTCA